>JAPLLF010000828.1 GCA_026387715.1 Pseudomonadota bacterium | reverse complement strand
GGCGCCGTGCGCCAGCTCGGCCGCTCGCTTTCGAAAATGATCGCGCAGTGCGCGCTTCACGGCGTCGATCACACGCTCTCGACCTGGTGCGAGATCCGAGTCGATGAGGTTCTGCTCCTTCAACCCGCGCAGGTAGCGCGCCTTCGCGTGAGCCGTGAAGTTGAAGCCAGGCGCTTGGATCCCCGCAGGAACCTCAGCCAGCGCGAACCCGTCCTCGTCGCAGAGGTACAGCGCGCGTTCCATGGGGTTGGTCCACTCAACGATCGCCAGCGTTCCCCGCGCGTTCTCGTCACCTCCGATGTCGACGTCCAGTTCGATCTCGTCGACACGCGCGATCAACGAGCCCGGATCGATGACCTGGTCGTCGAACCGGATCGAGATCCCTGGGTACTGGCGGAGGTACAGCGCGAACTCGTGACAGAGCGCCTTGAAGACGCCCTCCGCATCCGGTGCGGGGGTGGTTCTGATGTTTTCGATGAGGACCGTGGTGCCCGTGCCGGACGTCGTCGACGCCAGCTGCGTGCGCGTGAAATTCCGTGAGTCCCTCGACTTGTTGATCGAGAAGGCCGCGACGTTGCCGTCGTGCACCCGCTGCGTCGACCACGTGACCGTGTCTCCGAGGGCGAACGCTCTGAACCGACCCTCGCCGGCCTGACCGTGAACGGCCCGCCCTGCCTTGGTGCGGCGAGCGCGATGCTTCCACGAACCCCCGAGGCGTCGAAACAGATCGCTGGGGTCTTCGCCTTCACCGCCGATCCCATGGCCGTCGTCAGTCACAGCAACGGACTCGAGGCCACCCAGCGCGTTCCGGCGAAACCGGACAGACACGGTCGCAGCGTCGGCGTCCAAGCCGTTCCAGATCAACTCCGCGAGGGCAGATGACGGTCGGCACTTCGCCAGCCGCGCCAGGTGATCGGCCTGTACCTCGACTTCGAGGGTTTCGGCGTGCATCGCCTGTGTTCCGCGCCGCGCCATGCCGAGACCTTCCTGTGAGCCGCTAACTATAGGCGAACACGCTGACATTTGGCTGCAGGCGCAACGCGAACTCGGCTTCACGCCTGAACGGCGCCGCAGCGAGGGGACCTGTCGTGCTCACTTGATGCGGTGAACGTGCGCGCAAGTCGACCGGCTCGCGGCTGGTCGCGGCGCGGCCAAGAGGGCTCGTTCGCACGACCTGCGAGCTGCGCGGCGCCGTCATCGACGGCCGACCACTGCCGCGAGGTAGCCCCCACGCCCCTCGGGACGAATCGCAACCGTCATAAGAAGCTCGTCGAGAGGTGGCATAAGAAGATGGAGGGACGACGTCGGCACGAACGCCACGCGCCTGCTCGCTCCATCTCATCGCCTGGATTCCTGCGGGCTCGTCGTCGGCGCCGGCCAATCCTGGCCTCGTCGCGGCGTGCTCGAGCGACCAACCAAGAAGGAGACCCGACATGACCATGAACCTGCACCGTCTGACATCAGTCCTCACGAAGAACGGCGGCCAGCACCTCGGCGACATCATCTTCTGGCACCTCGCCGACGCCCGCGTCGATCGCGCGACCCTCGAGATGCTCTGGAAGGGCGCTGGTCTCGACCTGGCCCTTCTTCCCGAAGAACCAAGCGCGGAGCGCGCCTTGAAGCAGGCCATCCGCGAAGCGCAGGTCGGTCAGCGCGATCGCCTGATCAGACTTGGCCTCGACACGGAGGCGGAGATCGTCTTCGCGGTGGTGCGAGAGAGCCGGGACGACGCCGGCAACGTGACCTACCACCAGGAGGCCCGCGTCCACCTGGACCGCTCGAGCGAAGTCATCACGAGCGACGCGAACTCGCACGAGATCGTCCAGGCCGTGGTCGCGGCGTTTCGCGTCCTGCGGAGCACGCATACGGCCGACGATGTCCGGCGGGCGATCGTCAAGGCACTCGGCACGTGGGCCGCCGTGACCCTGCGCGAGGGCGGCGGGGTCTATTTCGTCACCGGCCCCTACGCCGCCGAGCTGCGCCGCCTGCAAGGCGCCATCGAACGGGTCGGTACGTCCCGACTCTTCCTCCTCCCGGTTCATCAGAGCGCCGATGCCGATCGGGCGCTTGGCGAGATCGCGACCGCGTCGCTGGAGGCGGAACTGGTGCAGCTCCAGACCGAGATCGCCGCGTTCGTGTCGATGCCACCGGACCGGGTAACGACCCTGACCCGGCGACTCGACGCGTTCGAGGCGCTGCGCGACCGGGCGAAGCTCTACCGCAACGTCCT
>JAPLLF010000491.1 GCA_026387715.1 Pseudomonadota bacterium | reverse complement strand
CCCGGCGGCGGCGAGCTTGGCGTCCGCGCCCGCGCGCACGTTCCCGGTGGCGACGCCGAGCCGCGCCCGATCCGCGAGGAACCCGAGCGCCGCGTGCACGCCGGCGATCGTCTCGACCCCGTCGCGCGCGAGCCGCGCGCGTAGCTCGACGAGGTACGCGGCGAGGAACGCTTCGCGCTCCACCAGCGTGGCGTCGCGCGCGAAGTGCGCGCGATACACCAGGTCGACCAGCTTCGGATCGGTCATGCCCCCGAACGCGATGCCGCGGCTCGCGTCGGCGATGCCGTGCCGCGCGTGCATCACGTGATCGAAGGCGCCGCGGCCGCTGCCGCGCGCGTGGAGCAACGTCCCGTCGATGTCGAACAGGTACGCGATCCTCCTCACGGCGTGGGCGTGGGCGCGGGTGCTTGCGCCTTGGCGCGGCAGGTCACGTCGGCGGCGCACCAGCGCTCGGCGACGGTGATGAGCCCGTCGAACGTGTCGCGGAGCGCCCACGCCTTGTCGCGGTACGTCGCGATCTTCTCGGCGCGTGCGAGGCCGTCGTCGAACGCCTTCGTCACGCCCTTGCACGCGACCTTGGTCTTGAGCTTGAGCGACGTGCCTTCGTAGATCCGGTAGCAGTTCTCGAAGCCCTCGGTCGTGCGCTTGTTGTACTCGGGGGCGCCGCGCCGGATCGCGCTCGAGATCTCGACGACCGTCGCCTCGATGTCGTCGAGCTTGCAGCCGTCCCAGATCGTCGTCGCGTGGGTCGGCACCTGGCGTGCCGGCAGCGGCTCGCCGCCCTGCGGATCGCCCTCGTGATCTCCCATCATCCCCTTGGTCTCCTTCTCGAAGTCCGCGAGCGCGATCGCCTTGGGTGCCGCGATCATCGGCTTGAGATAGTTCGTCGGGATCGCGACGTTGATGTTCTGGCCACCGTTGATGATCGCGGTCGTGATGCCGATGACCTCACCCCCTTGGTTGAGCAGCGGTCCACCGCTCGAACCTTGCGAGATCGGCGCCGAGATCTGGAGGTAGGTGACGTCGTTACACTCGCTCTTCGGAAAGCCTTCGCATGCGTTGCGGCGCGCGCTGATGAGCCCGTTGGTGACGGAGAGCTCGAAGACCCCGAGCGGATTGCCGATCGCGTAGACCGTGTCGCCGGCCTCCATGCGATCGCTGTCGCCGAGGTGGAGGATCGGCAGGGGAGTCGGCGCGTGGATCTGCAGGAGCGCGAGATCGCGGCGCGGATCGATGCCGAGGATCTGGAGCACCGGATACTTGGTGCCGTCCTTGAGCTTGACCGTGATGTTGGAGCTGCCGACGACGACGTGGAGGTTGGTAGCCACGAGCCCCTTGGCATCGACGATGAACCCCGTGCCGATGCGATCGGTGCCGACCTCGATGCGTACGATCGCGGGGGTCGAATGGTGGACGATGTCCTTCGCTGTCAGCGGGGCCGGCGTCGTGCCCCCTGTCGACGATGATCGGGTGCATGCGGCGAACGCGACGCACGCCCCGAGCGTGAGGAGAACATGACGTCGGCCCATGCGCCGATGATACCCCGATCAGGGCGCCGGGGCAGGCGTCGGGGTCGGCGTCGGCGTGGGCGTCGTCGGTGGCGCTGGGCGATCGTCGGGCGTGTTGCCGATGCGGATCGGGCGCAGCGCGGCCTCGCCGGCGCGCCGGAAGCCGCGCGGATCCCGGCGCGGATCGATCCCGGACCTGGCGCCGGCATCGAGGTGCTGTTGATAGAGGCTCATGCGGATCTCTTCCCACGACGGGCAGGACGCCGCGTTGGCGTGGCACGCATTGAGAGCGAGGCTGGCTTGCTCGAGCCCGGCCTTGATGTCGAGCCGGTCGACGTACGCGACGCTGGTGGCGAGCAGGGCGCGCCAGCGGTCCGGTGAGGTCGGCACCATGTGATCGGTCGCGTGGACGGTGGTCTCGACCGCCCAATCCTTGAAGCCCGCCTCGCCCATGCGGCGGCCGAGGTCGGCGATCGCCGTCGCGTCGTCCGGCTTGGCCTGGACGCGTGCCTCGACGAGGGCGAGCGCGAACTGCGCGGCGCTGTCGCCCTTGTGCGCGGGCTTCGCGAACTGCTCGCGCGGCGGCAACACCGCGAGCACCACGAGCACCGTGACGACGCCGAGATCGATCAAGCCGAAGAACTGCGGCAGCTTCACGTCGGCTAGGACACTACCCCACGCCTGGCGGTTCCGTCGATCTGGTGCGGCGCTCCTGCCCACGAAGATCATCGGGGCGAAAAGCGACGGATCGTCCCGAGATGCTACGGCATCTGCATGATGCTCGATCTGCGCAAGTTCAATGATTGCTAATAATTGGACCGTGGATCGGTCGTTGCAGAACGGGCTGACTCGAACTTTAAGACCCGTGCAGCCGGGTCGCGAACCTCTGACCGTTACCAGGAGTCCTCTCGATGCTTACTGCAATCTCGACCGCGTTTCACAAGGGTGGATGGGGCATGTGGCCCATCCTTTTCACCTCGGTGATCACCATCGCGATCATCGTGGAGCGTGCGGTCTATCTGTTCCGCGCCTCGGTCGACAAGGACAAGCTCCTCGCGCTCCTCAAGAGCCAGGTCATGAGCGGCAACGTGCAGGGCGCCATCAAGGTTTGCTCGGGTAACCCGACGCCGATGACCCGCATCGTCCAGGCCGGTCTGATGAAGTTCAACAAGAGCGACGACGAAGTCCAGTCGGCCATGGACGAGGCCGCGCTCCGCGAGCTCCCCAAGGTCAACGCGCGTACCCCGTACCTCGCGATGACCTCGAACTTCGCCGTTATGGCCGGTCTCCTCGGCACCATCTCCGGTATGATCGGCGCCTTCGGCTCGGTCGGTAACGACGAGGGTGGCAACAAGGCGACGGAGCTCGCGAACGGCATCTCCGAGGCGCTGAACTGCACCGCGTTCGGTATCGGTACGTCGCTGATCGGTCTCCTCGGGTTCTCGCTCCTCCAGGGCAAGACCACGACGGTGATCGACGACATCAACGAGGTGACCGTCCAGGTCGTCAACCTCGTGACGTCGCACCGCGCTCAGATGCAGCCCACGGGTTGATTCGTCCTCGTTAACGCAACTACGAGGAGGCTTCCATGGGTGCATCATTAGGCGCAGGAACGAAGGGCTCGGTCAACGTCGAGCTCAACATCGTGCCGTTCATCGATCTGATGAGCTGCTTGACGGCGTTTCTTCTCGTCACGGCCGTCTGGGTGAACATCGCCCAGATCAATATCCAACCGAAGGGCAAGGCCCGTGAGGGTGGAGACCCGCCGCCCGAAGAGCCGAAGCTGTCGGTCCTCGTGCAGGCGGACCGGATCTGGGTCGGCATCTCGCGCGTGAACGAATTCCAGGAGATCCCGAAGAAGCCCGACGGCTCTCAGGACTGGGAGAAGTTCGAAGTGACGATGAAGGACAAGAAGGCCTCGGTCTACTTCGTCGACAAGACGGACGTCGAGATCGCCGGTGAGAGCACGACCCAGGCTCCGGTGAACTACCGGGACATCATCCACGCGATGGATACTGCCGTGAAGGTCGGATTCTCCGACGTCGGCCTCTCTGACCCGGCTGGCCTCGCGGCCAGACCCACTCTGTAAGGAGCGCGTCCATGCCGGTACATACTGCAGGCCCACGCCTCTATCACTCGATCAAGTTCAAGCACCTCGTCCACAAGGCCGGCTCGGCCGCGGGCGGTGGTGGCAAGAACTCGAACATCGCGATGAACCTGACGCCGTTCGTCGACATGATGACGATTCTCGTCACGTTCCTCCTGATGGTGTTCTCGTCGTCGGGACAGCTGCTCCAGGCCCAGAAGGGCCTCGATCTCCCGATGGCCGACTCGCACGAGCAACTCCAGCAAGCGCCCGTCATCATCGTGACGAAGTCCGAGATCACGTATCAAGGACAGCTCATCGCGACGGTCGAGAGCGTGATGCGGGACGACTCGCCGACGTTCAAGATCGACGCGCTGTTCGAGCGCCTCGAAGCCGCGGCGAAGAAGATCAAGGAAGACGTCGGCTTCGGCAAGCTGCCGAAGGACCTCCAGAAGTCGTGCGAAGCGCACGACCGCGGCGAGCGCATGGAGAAGGGGAAGATCTGCCCGGTGGGTCTCGCGATCCTTCAGGCCGACGAGCTCTCCGACATTCGCCTCATCAACAAGATCGTGAACACGGCCAAGGCCGCGGGGTTCGACAATCTCCTGTTCGCGGTGAAGAACAAGTGAGCGTAGCGAACGAGCTCCGGCTTTCGCCGGTCCCCGTGAGCGAAGCGAACAAAGTAGCTAGCGGACTCGTTAGCTCCCTCTGATAGAAAGACATTCATGACTCGTCGGCTCGTCGATTTTTCCTTTGTCGTCGCGCTCGCGGGCAGCATGCTCGCGGGTTGCTCGTCGGACCCGTATAGCTACGAGACCTGGACCAAGCAGCTCGACGACACGCATACGTCGGAGCGCGCGGTCACGGAGCTCGAACAGCTCGGCAACCCAGGCGCGATCCCCGCGCTCGGCAAGGCCTGGGCTGCGCAGGGCAAGCCCGTGCGGCTCCTCCAGGTCATCATCTCGCTCGCTCGTCCGATGACGAAGGCCGAGGCGACCGAGAAGTTCTTCACGGACTACGAGGCCACCGGTCGCGAGGCGAGCTGGGACAAGGCGCTGCCGTTCCTCAAGCAAGCGATCGACGAGGTCGACGAGAACAACCCGCGCTCGGTCGACAGCGCGCAGAAGGCCGCGGGCGCGCTCGGCGAGGCCGGGCTCGCCGAGGGTCTCGAATCGCTGATCACGCTGACGCAGAAGCCGACGTCGAAGAAGATCATCGCGGCGCAGATCGACGCGGTCCGCGCGCTCGGCAAGATGGAAGCGGAGAAGGCCAAGGCGACCGCCGCCCTCGAGAAGCTCCTCGATCGCGACCCGCCGCAGCACCCGCGCAGCGCGACCGCGGTCGAGAAGGCCTCGGTCAGCGAGAAGTTCGGGCTGTTCCTCGGGATGGCCGGCGCGACCGTGAACGCGCTCGGCGAGCTCCACACGCCGTCGGCGACCAAGACGCTCGTCCTGGCGCTGTACCGGACGCCCGAGCTGTTCGTGCAGATCCGGCGCGCGCTCGTCGCGCTCGGTCCGACCGCGAAGCAGGCCCTGCGCGACACGCTGCAGGGCAAGTACCAGCCGGTCACCGACCTGTTCACCGCGAACCACTACGGCACGTACTGTGGTGACAGCAACGAGCTCAAGGGCGCCGATTGCCGCGAGGTTTCGGCCAAGGACTTCTACCCGGCCGTCGTGCTCGGCGACTTCTACGATCCCGAGGCGGTCCCGGATCTGCTGGCGGCGCTCGATCGTCCGCCGCTGCCGGTCTACTACCAGGCCAAGAACCCGAGCCCGAACACGCAGCACAACGCGATCTTCGACTCGCTCCGCAAGATCGGCTCGCCCAAGGCGGCCGACAAGGTGCGGTCGTTGTGGATGGGCAAGGCCGCGCCGGGCGCAACGGCGGCCACGCCCGCCACGCCCGCCAAGCCGGGCCAGAAGGCGGAGGAGGTGCCGCTCAGCACGCGCATCCTCGCGGCGAGCACGTACGCGTTCGTGACGCGCGACACCCAGGGGATCAAGGAGCTCGGCGTCATCGCGGGCACCAACAAGGCGGACGATCAGGACTGGGACGACTTCCGCACGGAGGCCGCCACCGCGTTCGCGCGGCTCGCGAACACCAAGGCGGACGTCGACGTCCTCCTCGTGCTGTCGAAGAAGTACCTCGACGAGTCGAACAAGACGAAGGCCGAGACCGACGTCAAGGGCAAGAGCGGCCTGTCGCCGCGCGCCGAGGCCGAGGCCTCCGACAAGGAGTTCGCGGTGCTCCAGAAGGCGAACACCGACGCCAAGGCGCTGCTCCAGAAGGCGACCCACGATCCGTCGTTCACCGCACCGCAGATCAAGGACGCGACCAAGCAGGCCAAGGACGCGAACCTTGCCTACGAGGTCGGTCGCGACGAGCACCAGGCCAAGACGGGGACGTTCAAGAACCTCGAGGCCCGCGCGAAGTTCCTCCGCCAGGTCGGGCGCGTGTTCCAGACCCACGCGGCTCGCATCGAGGTCGCGCTGCGTTGCGGGAGCAAGCTCGACTGCTACGCCGCGACGCTCAAGCTCAAGCCCGAGGACTCGGTCGCCAACCTCAAGGGTTACATCAAGGACGAGACCGGCAAGGACGAGGACCTCACCAAGTGGACCAAGGAAGAGAAGCTCGGTCTGCTGGAGGGTGAGGTCGAGCGCGCGATGCTCGAGCTCGGCAAGGCCGGGCCGGCGGCGGCGCAGTACGCCGACACGCTGCTCGACGCCGCGAAGAGCGACGATCGCCTGATCCGTCAGTCGATCTTGCTCGCGCTGCCGAAGATCGCGAAGGTCCCGTGCAGCAACTGCGAGGCGAAGCTCGACGCGGCGATCAAGGCCGGCGAGGGCAAGGTCACGCTCGGTGATCTCGTCCTCGAGACGACGATGCTGCGCAACTACTTCGCCTGGGCCGGCGGCAAGACGCCGTCCAGGGTGACGCCGGAGGAGGCCGCCAAGGCCGCCGAGCCGGCCAAGGAAGACAAGGCCGAAACGCCGGCCAAGGCCGAGGAGCCGGCCAAGGACGACAAGAAGGAAGAGCCCGCGAAGGCGGAGCCCGCGAAGGCGCCCGCGAAGGCCGAGCCGAAGAAGGCGCCTGCGGTGCCGAAGAAGAAGGGCAAGTAGTTCTTCTCTCCTTGCCGATTGCGCAGTTCGCGCGTATCGATAGGGCTCACGGGGCGTAGCGCAGCCTGGTCGCGCACCTGGTTTGGGACCAGGGTGTCGGAGGTTCGAATCCTCTCGCCCCGACTACAGTTTCTCGACGACGATCGGCGGATTCACGGACTTCGTGGCGTTCCGCCGGTTGCCTCGTTCGCGATGATGAACGGGATCTGCGGCGGCATCCGGGCCTGAGTCAGGACTAGCCCTTCTGCAGCGTCTGGCGCTCGCCGCGCATCGCCCGGGTTACTGCCGTGATGAGGGTGTCGACGGTGTAGGGCTTGTCGACGAAGCCGACCGCGCCGTTTGCGAGGCACCGGCGCGCGTCCTCCTCGATCGTGTAGCCAGACGCGAGCAACACCCGCGCGTTGGGATCGAACAGCCGGAGCGCAGCGAAGCACTCGGCCCCACCCATCACCGGCATGGCCATGTCGAGCACCACGAGATCGACCTCGGGATGCTTCTTGTAGAGCTCGAGCGCCGCGCGACCATCGCCGACCTCGAGGACGCGATAGCCACGCCCCTCGAGGATCCGGCGACTGACCCGCCGGATCCGATCGTCGTCGTCGACGACCAGGATGGTGCCGCTCGTGACCAGCTTCGAGAGGTCCCAAACGAGG
>JAPLLF010000672.1 GCA_026387715.1 Pseudomonadota bacterium | reverse complement strand
ACGCGTGCACGACCGCGCAGAAGATCTTCAAGGACAGCCACCCGGCGCTGCTCAACCCGGACGGCTCGCTGCCGCCGCTGCCGATCTAGCGCGTCAGGATCGCGAGGGTCGCGGCCGCCTCGACGCGCACCAGCGCGCTCGGATCGGCCAGCGCCGCGACGAGGCCGGGCGTCACCCGGTGGGCGGTGCGGTGCGCGAACGCGGCCTGCGCGCGGTCGTCGGCCGGGCGCTTGACGTCGCGCATCGCCGCGCTGAGCGCGTCGTCACCGCGCGCGTCGCCGAGCTCCGCGAGATCCGCGGCGGCGGCGACGTTGCCCGCCAGCGCCGCGACCAGGATCGCGATCGCCGCGGACCGATCACCTGCGTGCGCGAGCGCGCGCGCGGCCGCGAGGCGCACGCCGACCTCCGGATCGTTGGCGAGCTGCGCCGCGACGGTCTTCACCGTGGCGCGATCGACGGCGCGCGCGGCCAGGTTCAGCGCGGCGGCGCGCGTGGTCCACGCCTCCGCCTTGAGCGCGCGCGAGAGCGCCGGCGCCCCGGCGTCGGGCCGGGTGCCGCGCAGCTCGATCGCCGCCGTCAACGCGACGAGCTCGGACGGATCGTCGAGCAGCGCGCCGAGCGCGGCGGCGGCGTGCGCCGCGGCGTAGAGCTCGATGCCGGCGAGCCGCACCGCGATCGCGTGATCGGCGAGCGCGCGCTTGCCGAGCTCGGCCAGGTTGCCCGTGCCGATGCGCGCGAGGGCGCTGGCGGCCGCGGCGCGCACGCCGTCGTCGGGATCGCGCAGCCGCTTCGCGAGCAGCTCGTGCACCTCGAGGTCGTGGAGCTGCCCGAGCCAGCGCAGCGCCGCGCGTCGGACCAGCGGATCGCGATCGCTCGCCGCCTTCTCGAGATCGGGCAAGGCGAGCCGACCGACCTTCTTGCCGATCGCGTTCACCGCGATCGCGCGCGCCTCGGGATCGTCGCTGTGCAGCAGCTGATCGAGCAGCTGCGGCGCCTGCGGGAACCCGCGCAGCACCGCGGCAGCGGCGGTGGCGGCGACCCGATCGTTATCGTCCTCCATGCGCTCGGCGACCTGATCGGCGAGCGCGTGGAGCTCGACCTGCTCGACGACCTCGATCGCGGCGATCTTGAGCTTGGCGGACGGCGACGCGAGCGCCTGTCGGAGCGTCGCGGTCGCGAGATCGCGGAGGACGTCCTTGTCGAGGTCTCCCGGGGCGCGGGTCCTCGCGTAGCTCGCGTACGTCCGCGCGAGCGCGTCGCCGTCGCCCTGCGCGAGCGCCGTGCGGAGCCGCATCTGCCACAGCCCCTCGTCGTCGGGGTGGGACGCGAGCCCCTGATCGGCGGCCCGCGACGCGCCGGCGTAGTCGCCCCGCTCGTAGAGCGCGATCGCGGCCTGGTTGTGCGCGCCGCATCCGGCGAGGGAAGAGGCAAGGAGGGAGAAGAAGGAGAGGCCGACCAGGAGGAATCCGCGACGCATCGTGTTCAGCATGGCACGGAGATAGTGCAGGTCGTGGCCGTCCCGGTTACAGGGCCTTCGGGTAGGCTTCCCGACGTGGCTATCCGTGGGTTTCTGTTCGATCTCGATGGCACCTTGATCGACTCCGAGCGCGAGTCTGCCGAGGCGATGGTGCGGGTGTTCGCGCGTGGCCACGCGATCACGCTCGAGCAGTACGATCGCGACTACGTCGTCGGTCGCTCGTGGGTGGCGATCTACGACAGCCTCAAGGCGCGCTACCCGCAGTTGACGTGGACGTTCGCCGAGGTCGTCGAGCGCACCGCGGCGATGCGCGAGGAGGTGTTCGCGGAGCGCGGCCTGACCGTCCTGCCGGGGGCGCGCGAGCTGCTCGCCCGCACCCGTGGGGTGCCGCGCGCGCTGGTCACGGGCAGTGGACGCGTCGAGGCCGCCCAGGCGCTGCGCTACCTCGGCGAGCACGCCGTGTTCGATCACGTGTTCGCCGCCGAGGACGTCTCCCGCAGCAAGCCCGCGCCCGACGGCTACCTCGCAGCCTGCCAGGCGCTGGGGTTGCCACCCGAGGACTGCGTCGTGATCGAGGACTCGGTCGCCGGGATCGCCTCGGGCCTCGCGGCGGGGTGCCGGGTCGTCGCCGTCCGCGCGGGCAACTGGGGCGGCTGGGATCAGTCGGCGGCGCACCACATCCTCGACACGCTCGACGAACTGACGCCGGCGCTGGTCGAGCTATTATCGCCAGACTATAGTCCCCGCGCGTGAAGCTGCCAGCCGCCGTCACGATCTACGAGGTGGGTCCGCGTGATGGCCTGCAGAACGAGGCGCGTCAGGTGCCGACCTCGGACAAGATCCGCTTCATCGACGCGCTCGTCGCGGCCGGGATCCGCGACATCGAGATCACGAGCTTCGTGTCGCCGAAGTGGATCCCGCAGCTCGCCGACGCCGCCGAGGTGTCGCGCGGCGTGGCGCGCCCGACCGGCGTCCGGATGAGCGCGCTGGTCCCGAATCGCCGCGGCCTCGACACCGCGCTCGCGTCGGGCATGAAGGAGATCGCGGTCTTCATGTCGGCGTCGGAGACGCACAACAAGAAGAACGTCAATCGCACGATCCGCGAGACGCTCGCCGCGTTCGACGAGGTCGTCCCGCACGCGCTCGCGCAGAAGGTCTCGGTCCGCGCCTACCTCTCGACGTGCTTCGGCTGTCCGTACGAGGGTGACGTCGACCCCGATCGCGTCGTCGAGATCGTCGAGCGCCTCCGCGATCTCGGGGTCTACCAGGTGTCGGTGAGCGACACGATCGGCGTCGCGAATCCCGCGCAGACCGAGGACGTGCTGTCGCGCGTGATCGCGAAGGTGCCGCTCGAGCACATCGCCGTCCACTTCCACGACACCCAGGGCACCGCGCTCGCGAACTGCTTCGTCGCGCTCACGCTCGGGGTCACGACGATCGACGCCGCGGCTGGTGGCCTCGGCGGCTGCCCCTACGCGCCCGGGGCCTCGGGCAACCTCGCGACCGAGGACGTCGTCGCGATGCTGCACGGCATGGGGGTGACCACCGGCATCGATCTCGACAAGCTCACCGAGGCGTCGCGCACCGCGGCGACGTTCGTCGGTCACGAGCTGCCCTCGAAGTACCTCAAGGCTCACCTCGGCAAACAGGCCCGCGCACGCCGGCGGGCGGAACATGGATCGAGTTGATGACTGATGACCTGCTCGTCGACAAGCGCGGCCACGTCGCGTGGATCACGCTGAACCGCCCGGGGGTCCGCAACGCGCTGTCGCGCGCCGTCAACGAGCGCATGATCACCCTCGCGCGGGAGCTCGCCGCCGATCCCGAGGTCCGCGCGATCGTGATCACCGGCGCGGGCGAGATGTTCTGCGCCGGCGCCGACCTGAAGGAGCGCAAGGGCGTCACCGCGCGCGAGGCCGGGCCCTACATCGACGCGATCGGCGGCGCGATCAACGGCTGGGGCGACGTGCGCAAGCCGACGATCTGCGCGCTCAACGGCTCGGCGTTCGGAGGTGGGCTCGAGCTCGCCCTGGCGTGCGACTTCCGGATCCTGGTCGCGGGCGCCGAGCTCGGCCTCACCGAGGTCCGCCTCGGCATCATGCCGGGTGCGGGCGGGACCCAGCGCTTGCCCCGGCTCGTCGGCGAGGCGCGCGCGAAGGAGCTCATCCTGCTCGGTCGCCGGATCCCCGCCGAGCGCGCGCTCGCGATCGGCCTCGTCCACGCCGTGGTGCCGCGCGACGGCCTGATCCCCGCGGTCGACGCGATGCTCGCGGAGCTCGCGCTGTGCGCCCCGCTGTCGGTGCAGCAGGCCAAGACGGCCATCGAGGGAGGCTACGGCCTGCCGATGACCGCCGGGATCGCGCTCGAGCGCCGCGCCTACGATGTGACGCTCGTCTCGGAAGATCGCGACGAGGGGCTGGCCGCGTTCGCCGAGAAGCGCCCCCCGAACTACCGCGGTCGCTGAGGTCGGCTGGCGCCAGATCGGGGCCTCGAGCCTCCGATCGCCGCTGGCGTCTCGAGTTGCCACATCGCCAGCGGGCACCCAGCCCCCCGGCGACGTGGCGCATCGTGTGCACCCCACTGCTCATATGGCCGCGATCTCCAAGCTGATGAAGCGACTCGGCTACGTCCAGCTCGACCGCTACGGGCTCGTCCTGACCGGGGACGACCGCATCCTGGCGACCCGTCCCGTGCTCGACGACGGCCTCGGTGGCCGCATCGTCGGCTGGGCCGACGGCGACCTGGCCGCGATGGAGCTCGATACGTATGGCACCCCCAAGGCCAGACCACCCACGATCATCGCGAAGCCGGCGCCGCTGCCTGCCGTGGCTACCGTCGTCGCCACTCCCGCGCGTCGACCGTCGCGTCCATCCGTCCCCCTGGTCGCCTCCGAGCTGAGCGAGCTGAGCGAGGACGACTGGGAGTGGACGATCGCCGTCGCCCGCGCCCGGGCGGTGGCCGACGAGCTGGAGCTCGACTTCGCGAGCGCGACCGAGGTCACGCCGGCGCCACTCGAAGACGACGACGCCGACTGGGCCGCCATCCGGGCCCGCGCCGAGGTCGCCGCGCAGTTCGCCACGATCCCGACCCCGACCGTGCCTCGGCCAGCGCCCCTGCCACCCACCCCCCGGCGGACGGTGATCCCAGTTCCGGCGTTGCCGACGATGGCCGGTGTCGTACGATCGATCTCCCGTGAGTCCAACTTCGTCCAGCCCGTGGTGGCCAGCGGGAGCGGGCCCGTCCGGCCGCCCGTCGCGCTCGCTCGCACGCGCTTCCCCAAGGGCACCGACGCGCCGGGCGTGGTCGCGGTCCGCGCACCCCTGTCACTGCCCTTGCTCCCGGCGATGCCCTCGTTGCCGTCGGTGCTGCGCGGACTCCCCAAGCGCGCGCAGACCTAGCGTGCACGTGCGCCTCGCGATCGTGCTCGCGATCGCCGCGACCGCGTGCGGTCACGCCCAGGTCGCCACGCCCGAGGCGCTGAAGCTCGGGCCCGAGATCGACGAGGCCACCGCGGCGAACGACGTCAAGGGCCACGTCAACGAGATCTACAACGACGTCGCCAAGGGCAGGGCCGACGGGCTCATCCCGCTGCTCGCGCCGGCGCTGACCGTGTTCGGGCCGCGCCGCGTGGACGCCGTGGCGTCGCGCGAGGCGGCGCTGATCGCGTTCGGCAAGGGCGTCGATGCCAGGAAGCCGCCGACGGTGACGTCGTCGGGCACGCTCGCCGTGCAGCCCGCGCGCGGCGGGCGCTCCGCGTGGGTCTTCGACGTCGTGATGGTCGACGGCGCGCCGATGGCGATGACCGCGGTGGTGTCGAACACCGACGATCTGTGGCTGCTCGATGCCGCGACGATCGCGCACACGCCGAAGCAGGAGCTCGTCAAGACCGAGCTCGCCCAGGACGCCGTCGTGCCGCCCGGGATGGTGGCGGTGGCGAGGGCCGATGCGCGCGCCGCGGGCGCCGTCGCCAGGTTCCAGAAAGGGTTCGTCGATCAGTCGACCTGGGGCACAGACCTCGCCTCGCGCGACCATCCGGTGGTCATCGGCCCGACCGCCGGAGAGCTCGCGCGCGGGGCCAAGGACGTCAAGAAGCTGTGGAGCCACCGGCTCGAGACCCACGTGCGCGAGATCGTGGTCGGCGAGACGTCGTCGTCGGTGACGCCCGACGGCCAGATCGCGTGGGTCACCGCGCCGGTGAACCGCATCTCCGACGACGACCCGCTCACCCCGCTGCGCGTGTTCGCGATCTACGAGAAGGACGGCGCCGAGTGGAAGCTGACGGCGTTGCAGGAGTCGATCGCGATCGATCAGCCCGGCGCGGGCGTGCCGTACAAGAAGTTCGCGCCGCCGGCGCCGAAGGGGGAGCCGAAGCCGTCGTCGGAGGAGCCGCCGATCGTGGCCAAGGTCGACAAGAAGTCCGGCAAGAAGGTCGGCAAGAAGCCCGC
>JAPLLF010000189.1 GCA_026387715.1 Pseudomonadota bacterium | reverse complement strand
CACCCAACCGTCGTCCAGCAGCGCGGCGAGCGCCTCGAGCTGGTCCTTGGCGGCCTCGGTGGACGGATCTTCCCTGAAGGCGCGCGCGTACGCATCGAACGCCTTCTCGACATCCGTGAGCTTGGTGCGCTGGAGCTCGCCGATGCGGAGCAGCAGCGACGTGCGACGCAGCTGATCCTTCTCGGCGGCGAGCTGGATCTCGTGGACGCCGACGAGCGGCAGCCACTCGGCCAGCTGCTCGTAGACGGGCTCGAGGATCCCGGCGACCGTGAGCTTCACCGCCTGGTCCGCGTGCGAGAGCTTGCTCTCGAGCGCGGTGCGGCCGTTGCCGTGCGACGGGTTGATGTCGAGGATGTCGCGGTACGCGTCGATCGCGCCGGTCATGTCTCCGAGGTGGAGCTCCTTGACCTGCCCGAGGCGATACTTCAGCTCGACGTGGGCCGGATCGTCCGGACCGATGATCAGGATCTGGCGACTCAGGACGTCGGCCAGCTCCTTCCACTGCGAGTTCCGCTGGTAGACGCGATCGAGCGACCGCAGCGCGATCGGCTCGTCGCCGGCGGCGTCGAGGATGCCCTGGTAGGCGGCGATCGCCTTGCCGTCGTCCTTGATCTCGTCTTCGTAGAGCTGCCCGATCTTGGACTGGATCGCGATCCGCGCGTCCGGGTCGTTCGTCAGCTCGAGCTTCTTCTCGTAGATGCCGAGCAGCTCGGCGAACTGCGACTTCCCGAGGTAGAGCCGCTCGAGCGCATCGAGCGCCTGCTCGCTGCCCTCGTCGAGCGCGAGGATCTGGCGGTTCATCTCGAGCGCGCGATCGACGTCGCCCTGCTCCTTCTCGATGACCCGCGCCATCACGAGCATGAGGTTGAGCGCGTCGGCCTTGTTCGCGAACTTCGGGAGCGAAGCCGCGTACGCGTCGACGAGCTGGTTCCAGCCGCCGGTCTCGCCGGCGAGCCGCTCGATCTCCTGATGGATCGCCTCGGCCTCGTGGTCCTCGGCGTGCGCCTTGAGCCACCAGCCGAACGCCGCGCCCTTGTCGCGCAGCTTCTCTTCGTTGAACTGCGCGAGGCGCTTGATGCGCTCCTGCCGCGACAGCTGCTCCTCGACCGGGGTCGCGCGCAGCTGGATCTCGAGCACGCGCACGAGCGCCTTCGGATCGCGACCACCCTCGTAGAGCGGGATCAGCGCTTCGGCCGCGTCGAGGTTGTGCTCGTCGAGCTGGAGCACCTTCTCGAACGCGCGCATCGCGCGATCGGGCTTCTTGAGCTCGTCGCGATAGAGCACGGCGATCTTCATCGCCAGCGACAGCCGATGGGTCTCGCTGCCGGCCTCGACCTCACGCTCGAGGACGCGGATGTACTCGTCGAGCTTGCCGCGCGACGTGTAGAACTTCTCGAGATCGTCCCAGCGGCCCTCGGTGACGTAGAGCTTCTTGAGGGCGTCCTGCGCGCGACGGTTGTTCTCGTCGATCGCGATCAGCCGCTGCCATGCGTCGATCGCCTTGGCGCTGTTCTCGACCTTCTCCGTGTAGAGCAAGCCGAGGCGCTGGAGCGCGTCCGCGCGCACCTTGTCGTCGGTGGCCGCGTCGGCCTGCCGGCTACAGATGTCCGCGAGCTTGTCCCACTCCTTGTTGCGCTCGTACAGCTTGTAGAGCTCGCCGAGGGCTTCCTCGTGCGTCGGCTCGTACTGGATGACCTTTTCCCACCAGAACGTGCAGATCTCGGGCTTCTTGACCTTGGTCGCCGCCATGCGCGCGACCTCGATCACCTTGGCGGCGCGCTCGCCCTCGGGGGTCCGCTCGACCTCGCCCTGCTTGAGGTGGATGAGCTTCTCCCAGTCGCGGCGCTTCTCGTAGACCGCGAGCAGGTGCTCGATCGCCTTGTCGTTCTGGTTGTCGAGCTCGAGCACGCGCTCGAACGCCTTGATCGCCTCGGCCTGGTTCGAGAATCGCTCGAGGTACAGGTTCGCGACCTGAAGGTAGATCGTGACCTTCCCCTCGGTGGCGTCGGTCCTCTCGGCCTTCTCCGACAGGATCTTGACGAGATCGGGCCACCGCTTCTTCGCTTCGTAGAGCGCGGCGAGCCGATCGTAGATCGCCATGTTCGCCGGATCCTGCGCGAGCGCAGACGTCAGCGTGGCCATCACCTGGTTGTCGTTGTTGAGCCGGGCGTACGCATCGGCGAGCTCGAGCAGGACGGCGGCCTTCTCGGGCCCCGGCTGCACGGCCTTGGCGTCTTCATCCTTCAACGCATCGACGAGCTGCGCCCACGCGGTGTTGGCGGTGAGGATGCGCGCGAGGGCCCGTCGCGGCGCGGAGGCCGCCGGGTGCTTCGCGATCACTTCCTTGTAGGCCGCGAGACCCTTGTCGGATCCACCTTCGGCCTTGGCAGCGGCGTCCATGGCTTCGGCGAGATCGCCGGAGACCGCGGGCTTCGCCGTCGCGGCGGTCGCGGCCTTCGCGGCGGCATCCGCGGCGGCCTTGTCGGCGGCGACCTTCTCCTCGGCGGCCTTGGCTTCCGCGGCCTTCGCCTCGGCAGCCTTGGCTTCGGCGTCGGCCTTCGCGGCCACGGCCACGCTGTCGTCGGCCTTCACCTCGGTGGGCGCCGGCGTCTCGATCGCGGCCTCGTCGGCGGGCTTCGCGTCGGATGCGGCCTTCGCTTCGGATGCGGCCTTCGGGTCGGATGCGGCCTTCGCGTCGGCGGCCTTCGCGTCGTCTGCAGCCTTCGCTTCTTCCGCCGCCTTCGCTTCTTCCGCCGCCTTCGCGGCCTTCTTTTCCTTCTTGCTCTTCTTGCCCGACGCGGCCGGCTCGTCGGTGGCCTCGGTGGCCTCGGCGGCCTCGGCGGCCTCGTCGTCGGTCTGCGCCGGCATCGACGGCATCGAGCCCTGCGCGATCGGCGCGTCGAGCCCCACGGCGTCGACGAAGTCCTTCACGTTCGGGTTCTCGGGCTCGATCGCATGCGCGACGGCGAAGAACTTCTTCGCGCGCGCGATGTCGTTCGCGTTGTCGAACGCGACCTGACCGGCGTTGATCGCGATGAACAGCCGGTCTTCCTTGCTCGGCAGCTTCTGGATCAGACCTTCGGCGATGTCGAGGAGCGGACCCCACTCGCTCTTCTCGCCGAGGACCTGACGCATGAACGAGAACGCCGCGATCGCCGAGCGCATGTGCGTCGCGCCGTTCGAGGCGGTCGCGCGGAGCGCCGCGTCGAGGAACTTCGAGCTGCGATCGCGATCCTTGAACCGCTGCAGCCACTCGAGGCCGAACGTCCGCAACGCATCGACGCGCGCATCGTGATCGGCCGCGCGCTCTGCGCGGCGACGGTGGTGCGCTTAGATCTCGTCGAAGCGCTCGGCCTTCTGCAGGACCGATTCGTAGATGTAGTTCGCGGACGGCTCGTTGATGTCCTTCGCGAAGATCTGCTTGAGCAGCTCCTCGAGACGGGGCTCGTCCGGCTTCTCGAGTCGCTGGATACGCGCGGCGCGTAGCAGCATTCGAAGCGCGGTCGGCTCGTCGAACCGAGCCGATTCTTCCTCGAGGCGATCGACCTCGTCGGAGAAGAACTCGGGCTCGTAGTTGAGCGCCGCGAGCGCGTCCTTGACGCGAACGGAGTCGGGAAGCCGCTCGAGCGCGCGCGATGGCGGCACTCTGACAGTCGAATTGGCTGATCGGACGCCCCGCGGCGCGGCGCTC
>JAPLLF010001070.1 GCA_026387715.1 Pseudomonadota bacterium | reverse complement strand
GACGGCACCGACGGCACCGACGGCACCGACGACGGCGTCCCCGAGTCCATCGACCGGGCCTCGGAGGCGACCGGCGAGATCTCGACGCTGCCGCCCGAGGAGGCGAGCAAGATCGCGACGGAGATCCGCGCGATCGCCGAGCGTCGCGGGGAGGACTCCGAGGTCGTCTAGCGCATCTACCTGCCCCCGACCGGTCCGGTCACCATCGGCGTGCTGGCCGCCGCCGCCGCCGAGGAGGACGCCGAGCTGTCCGCCGAGGAGCTCCGCGACGCCTGGCCGCTGCTCGATCTCGAGGAGCGCAGCGACGGCCTCCGCGTCCTCCCGCGCGAGGACGCCGAGGAGTTCTTCATCGGCCTGTCGCCGGCCGATCAGGCCTCGCTGCTCGTCCACTTTCGCGCCGGGCAGCGTCGCCAGTGGATGCGGCTGCTCGAGCCCGACGACGTCGCCGACGTGATCCAGACGGCCGGCACCGAGCACCGCGGGATGCTGCTCGGCCTGCTCGACGCGCCGACCAAGAAGGAGGTCCTCGCGCTGATGGCGTACGAGGAGGACGAGGCCGGCGGCCTGATGTCGACGCGCTACGCCCGCCTGCGTCCGCAGATGACGGCCGACGAGGCGATCAGCTACCTGCGGCAGCAGGCGCGCCACAAGGTCGAGACGATCTACTACGCGTACGTCGTGGATCACGACCAGCTGCTGCTCGGCGTGGTGTCGTTTCGCGACCTGTTCGCCGCGGACCCGCGGACCATCGTCGCCGAGGTCATGGAGACCGACGTCATCCGCGTGTCCGACGAGATGGATCAGGAGACGGTGTCGCGGATCTTCGCGGACAACGACCTCACCGTCGTCCCCGTCGTCGACAAGGACGGCAAGATGAAGGGCATCGTGACCGTCGACGACATCGTCGACGTCGTCCAGGAAGAGGCGACCGAGGACGCGCAGAAGTTCGGCGGGCTCGAGGCGCTGGATCTGCCGTACCTGCAGTCGACCCGCGCAGACATGATCAAGAAGCGCGCGCGCTGGCTCGTGCTGCTGCTGGTCGGCGAGATGCTGACGACGACCGCGATGGGCTACTTCGAGGATCAGCTCAAGGTGGCGACCGTGCTCGCGCTGTTCGTGCCGCTGATCGTGTCGTCCGGCGGTAACTCGGGATCGCAGGCCTCGACGCTCGTGATCCGGGCGATGGCGCTCGGCGAGGTCCGTGGCGCCGACTGGTGGATCGTGTTGCGTCGCGAGGTGTTCAGCGGCGTCGCGCTCGGGCTCTTGCTTGGCGGCGTGGCGATGATCCGCGTGCTCATCTGGGGCTCGTGGGGGAGCTACGGCGAGCACTTCGTCCTCGTCGCGCTCGTGATCGGCTTCTCGGTGCTCGGCTGCGTCCTCAGCGGCACGGTGGCCGGCGCGATGCTGCCGTTCCTCCTCCGCAAGCTCGGCGCCGATCCCGCGAGCGCATCCGCCCCGTTCGTGGCGACGCTCGTCGACGTCACCGGAATCCTGATCTACTTCGGGGTCGCCAATCTGATCCTGCGCGGCATCATGCTGTAGGTTACCGTGACGATGTTTCCCACGCGAGTCCTCCACTACCGTGACCCCGCGGCGGTGATCCTGGGACTCAAGGAGCTGCGCAAGCAAGGCCTGACGCCGCGCGGCCTCCTGTTCGTCGCGCTCGATCCCCGCGGCGAGACCTACATCGCGATCCCCGAGGATCTCGATGCGGTGGCCAACATCCGCGTCGGCGACAAGCTCTCGCTCATCCCTCCGTTCGAGGGCCGGTACTTTCACTTCGACGCGGTCCATCGGCTGCCGGGGGACAGCGTGCTGTGGAAGACCGGCAGCGCCCCCGAGGTCGCCGTCGCGATCAGCGAGTGGCTCAAGGGCAGCTCGGCGAAGAACGTGTTCCTCGGCTGCGCGCCGCACGTGCCTGGCTCGTGGTGGACCATCAACGAGCGCTCGCCGTCGGTCCTCCTCCACGAGCTCGGGTTCCTCGACTGCGTCGTGACGACCACCGGGATCCTCGCGCGGAAGATCGACGATACGCGGCTGTTCCACCTCGACTTCCAGACGCTGTCGCAGCACGGCGCGCCGACCGAGGGCTGGTCCGACGTCTTCCGCTCCGAGCTGGGCAACATCCTGCTCATCGAGCGCCGCGTGCTGCAGTACCGCCTCGTGATCACGTGCGAGCAGGGCCTCATCGAGATCGACGTCAGCCACCTCCCGGACCTGGTGATCGAGACCGCGCGGGTGCCGATGCGCTCGGGCTTCGGGGTCGTCGGGCGGATCGACGGAGGGGCCTTCGCGGTCACCTCCGGCACGATCGAGCCGTGGGGCCTCACGAACATGTCGCCCGCGATGCTCGTCGGCTCGCCGACCGGCTCGCTGCTCGAGTTGCCGCGGACGCTGCGCGCGATGCCGCTCGACGAGTAGTAGAGTCGGGCGATGGACGCCCAGCGCCGGATTCCGTGGGTCATGATCGCGTTGGCGGTCGCCAACGTTGGAGTGTTCGCGTGGGAGCTCGCGCAGGGCGCCAGCGCGATGCAGCCCACCGCCCAGTGGATGGCGGACCACGGGGGCAACTTCGGCCCGCTGACGCTCGACGGCGAGCAATGGCGGCTGTTCACGTCGATGTTCCTGCACTACGGCGTACTGCACATCGCGATGAACATGATCGGCCTCGTCGACGGTGGTCGGCACGTCGAGCGGATGTACGGCCCGGCCGGGTTCCTCACGCTCTACCTGGTGTCGGGGCTGGTGGGCAGCCTCGCGTCCGCGCTGCGCGGGAACGCCGTGTCGGCGGGCGCCTCGGGCGCGATCTTCGGCGTGTTCGGCGCGTTCGGCGCGTACCTGGTGGTCCATCGCGCTCGGCTCGACGCCGAGGAGGTCAAGAAGCAGGCGCGTGGCCTGGTGGTCTTCCTCGCCTACAACGTCTTCTTCGGGGTGACCGCGAAGGGCATCGATCTCGTCGCCCACCTGGGTGGCCTGGGGGCCGGGTTCGTCGTCGGGCTCGCGCTCGAGCTAGGCACGACCCCGGGCCACTCGACCCTGCGTCGCTCGCTCGTGGTGCTCGTGCTGGGGACGGCGATGGTGTTCGGCGCGACCAAGCTCGTCACGCCGAAGCCCGACCCGATGGTCGAGCTCGGGGTGCTCGAGGAAAAGCTGCTCGGCCGGTGGAACGCGACGGTTCGCGAGGTCCAGGCCGGCAAGCTCGACGACGACCACGTCGCCGCGGTGCTCGAAGAGATCCTGCCCCCGTGGCGCGAGGCCCGCGCGAAGCTCGCGCGCGAGGGTGACGGCGAGGTCCACCAGCTCGTGCTCGACTACATGGCGGCGCGCCAGGAGGGCTGGGAGATCATCCTCGTCGGCATGCGCGCGCACGACGAGGCGGAGGTCAAGCGCGGCAACGATCGGTTCCAGCAGGGCGACGCGGTGATCGCCAAGCTCAAGGCGCTGAAGGAGTAGGGCGCGGTCAGCTGCGGTTGACGATCGCCGCGGTGTCGACCAGCTCGTTGAGCAGCGACATCGTCGCGATCCCCGAGCAGGAGAACGGGTCGAGCACGGCCTTCTCGGAGTACTTGAGGAGCAGCGTCGCGTTGACCTTCGCCATGTTGACGTGGCCCATCGTCCAGCAGCCGAAGCGGCGCTCGGTGATCTCCTCGTAGACCAGCAACCGGACGTTCGTGTGCCGGGGGTCGCGCACGATGGTCTGGTAGAGGTCGCAGACGGCGTCGCGCCCACCCTCGAGGACCTGGATGAAGACGTCATCGCTCATGCACAGCATCCCGGTGACGCCGCGCCTGGGGTTGTTCTTGCGGGATTGCTCGAGGATCGAGTCCATGACCTCGGAGGTGAGCGGGACCACGGCACGGCTGGCGTAGAGACATCGGACGAGCATGGCGACCTCAGTTCTTCAGATTGATGAGCGCGAGGAATTCACGGCGGAGGTTGGGGTTCTTGAGGAACGACCCGCGCATCACGCTGTTGATCATCTTGGAGGCGTCGTCCTTGACCCCGCGCCAGTGCATGCAGAAGTGGTCGGCTTCCATGACCACCGCGAGCCCGTCGGGGGTGACCTTGTTCATCAGCAGCTCGGCGAGCTGGGTGATCGCCTCCTCCTGGATCTGCGGCCGGCACATGATCCACTCGGCGAGCCGGGCGTACTTGGACAGGCCGATCAGGTTCGAGTGCTCGTTCGGCATCACGCCGACCCACACCCGCCCCATGATCGGGCAGAAGTGGTGGCTGCAGGCGCTGCGCACGGTGATCGGGCCGACGATCATCAGCTCGTTGAGGTAGGAGGCGTTCGGGAACTCGGTCACCGGCGGCGCCGCGGCGTAGCGGCCGTGGAAGACTTCCTTGAGGTACATCTTCGCGACGCGCTTGGCGGTCGCCTGGGTGTTGTGATCGCTGTCGGTGTCGATCACCAGGCTCTCGAGGACGCCCTGCATCTTGGCCGCGACCTCGTCCACGAGCGCGTCGACGTCACCGGGCTCGAGGAACGCGGAGATGTTGTCGTTGGCGTGGAACTGGTGCTTGGCCTTGAGGATCCGCGCACGGATCTGCTCCGACACGGGCCTCGGGTCCGGAGTGGGATCGTCCTTCGGCGGGGGCGGGGCGGGGGGCTTGCGGTCGGGCATGACGATGGTGCCTTGTGGGTACCACTGATCCTGGGGAACGCTGCGGTCACGCTGACAGTTCAGCGCCGGGTCTGCTAGAAGTTTGGTGTTTTTTGGTTGTCGTCGACGACGACGTTTGATCTGATCAGCGAATGACGCTGGGCAAGTCCCCGACCACCGAGGACGCGTTCCGCTCTGGCACCGAGTTCTGCCGGGACCGCGTGTCGGAGACCT
>JAPLLF010001228.1 GCA_026387715.1 Pseudomonadota bacterium | reverse complement strand
GCCTGCGCCGCGTGTCACACCGCCGGCAACCAGCCCCGCGCACAGCGCACGCTGATCAAGAACGATCTGCGGCCGTTCGAGCACGAGCGCCACCGCGTCGATCGGCGCGGCGCGGCGGTCGGCTGCGACGAGTGTCACGTGCAGAGCGCGATGGCCACCGACAGCCTGCACCACCCCGCGCCGCGGATCGAGACGTGCGTGACCTGTCACGACGACACCGATCGCACGCCGGAGGAGTCCCGGATGCGGGTCTGCCAGGTGTGCCACGTCGATCGCATGTCGTCGCTGACGTCGCTGGCGCCGCGCAATCACCTGCCGCTCACCGAGCGTCCGATCGACCACACGATCGCGTTTCGCCGCGATCACGCCGAGGCCGCGAACCGCAGCGCGGCGCGCTGCGCGACCTGCCACACGCAGATGTCGGGCAACCCGCAGCAGGCGTGCGACGAGTGCCACCAGACGATGAAGCCCGCGGATCACCGGATCACCTTCCGCGAGCTCGACCACGGCCCCGACGCGATCGCCGATCGCGATCGGTGCGCGAGCTGTCACGTCGTCGAGTTCTGCACCGCGTGCCACGCGCAGCCCCGACGATCACCCCGACGATCACCCCGACGATCCCCCGGGGGCGCCGGTGAGGTTCGCGCCGATCTGGGTGGCGATCGGCGTCGTCGGGAGCGCCGCGATCGCCGACGCGGCGCCCGATCTGCGCCTCAAGCACGAGCCGCCGCCGCGCTCGCTGCGCATGCGGCCACGACGCGCCGCGCAGGCGACCGGCAGCGTGCGCCCGATGGTGCCGCGCAAGCCCGCGCCGATCGCGACGCCGCCGCAGGCGCTGCCCGTGCGTGCGGGCGCCGAGGACCTCGGCGTGCGCGACGTCAAGCAGCCGGTCTCGTTCACGCTCAACGTCGGCTACCAGGTCGACGCGACGCAGCTCAGCGATCGGCCGACGATCAACGGCACGAACGCCGTGAACAACGGCCAGCCGTCGTTCCAGCGCCTGCGCAGCTACGGCTTCGGCGAGGGCTTCCTCAGCACGCGCGGCGTCGGCGTCGCCAGCCTGTCGACGTACTTCGCGCTCCGCTTCCAGGCCGCGCGCGATCTCGAGGACATCAACGATCCGTCCCTGGCCGCGACCCAGAAGCCGTCGCCGATCGCGACCTGGTTCGAGCGCTCCGGCACCGAGCTGCGCACCGGCTGGCTCGAGATCGTCGACTTCCTGCCGGAGAAGTACGGCTTCAAGGGCGTGCGGGTCCGGGTTGGCGATCAGTTCATCTACGGCCCGTGGATCATGCACGTCGACGGCCTGCTCGCGGCGTGGGAGACCCGGCTTGTCCGCTTCCAGGCGTACTACGCCGCGCGCCACTCGGACTACACGCGCGATCTGACGACCGACAACGCGACGATCTACGGCGGCTCGGCGCGCATCGATCTCCGCGAGCTGGCGCGGCCGGTGCCGATCGCGCTCGCCGCCGAGAGCTTGACCGTCGGGCCCGACGTCTCCGCCGACACGCGCGGCTCGCGGAACCTCCAGCTCGAGGTCGACTGGCGACCGAAGCCCGACTTCGCCTTGATCGGCAAGGTGCGCCAGCTCAACGGCGAGACCGCGAACGAGCGGCTCGAGTTCCGCGGCCGCTACAAGCAGGTGTCGAACCTGGTGTTCGATCTCGTCCACCGTCGGCGCACCGACTGGCAGTGGGATCCAGCGCTCGGGCGGCCCCCCGACGACGAGACGTTGACGGCGCGCCGCTACCTCGATCTCGGGCCGGTGATGCCGCAGCTCGTCGCGTCGCTGCGCGGCGGCACGCTGCTCGCCGAGAACCTCGATCTTTCGGTGCGCGGCGCGTTCGCGCGCGATCTGTCGAGCGAGACGTCGATCAAGTCGAGCAACAACGCGTCGTACGTCGAGGGCGCCGCGGCGCTCCAGGTCCGGCTGCGCCGCACCATCGCGTTCGACGCGAGCGTGCTGTCGCGCCAGAACGCGCTCCCCACGCCGATCCAGATCGTCGACACCAAGGCCCCGATCCCCGGGATGGATCCGACCAACTGCGATCTGTCGACCTCCGGCGACGGCGGCCCGACCGCGTGTCAGCCCCTCCCCGACCCCGCGGCGATCGGCGAGCGCGGCTTCACCGAGGTCGGCGCCGCGCTGCGGATGTCGCTCGGCGCGCGGCGGTTCTCGGCGGCCGTCGAGGTCTACACGCGGCGCACGAGGTACGCCGCGCTCTACGCGAACAGCAACCCCGCCTACGAGAGCGACGTCCGCGGCGGCGGGCGGTTCACGATCGACGCGTGGGTCGGCAGCCGCATCCGGCTGTACGCCGCCTACGACCTGTCGTCGCGCTTCGAGTTCGCGCCAGAGCTCACGGGCTACAAGAGCCTGCGCCTCATCATGGCGGGCACGTACTGATGCGGTGGGTGGTGGTGTTGCTGATCGGCTGGTTCGCGAGCGTCGCGGCGGCCGACGCGCCACGCCAGGCCGCGCTCGGCTTCGACCACATGGTCCACGATCGGACCATCGTGATCTCGACCGGCGCGGCGATCCCGTGCGTGCGGTGCCCCGTCGATCGCGGCGGCCGCCTCGTGGGTCGTCCCGATCACGCGACGTGCTTCGGCGCGTGTCACGGCGCACCACCCAAGGCACCCCCGACGAAGCGCCCGATCGTCGTGCCGCCCGAGCGCGCGAAGCTGTGCGCGGCGTGTCACTCCGAGGCGTCCCTCGTCGCGCCGTTCGCCGGGTCCCTCCCGGTGGCCTACCCGCCCTACGCGATCGATCCGGACTTCTCGCTGGTGCTCGGCCACCGGCAACATCTCGCCATCGCCTGCACCCAGTGTCACGCCGAGACGCAAGGCAAGGACGGCCGCATGCGCGCGCCACCCCACGCCGCCCACGCGCGCTGCCTGGGGTGTCACGACGGGCTCGCCGGTCACGGTCCGACGATGACCCGGTGCGAGACCTGCCATCAGCGGGCCGCCGGTGCGCCGCAACCGCCGTCGATGGTGGAGCCCACGCTGCCGATGGGCGCGACGTTCTCGCACAAGGCGCACGCGAGCCGCGCCGCCGCCGGCAAGGCGTGCGCGACGTGCCACGCCGCGGTGATCGCCACCGACGACGTCACCCTGCCCAGGCCGACGGCGAAGACGTGTGCGATCGGCGGCTGTCACGACGCGAAGGCCGCGTTCGCGATCACGACGGCGTGCACGAAGTGTCACCGCGAGCCGCCGAAGCGGTCGTTCGAGGTCGCGCGGCCGGTCACGCGCTTCCTCCACGCGCTGCCAGCGCACGCCGCCGCCCGGCTGCCGTGCGCGTCGTGCCATCGGCTCGCCCCCAGCGGCGAGATCGTCGCCGGCGATCACGCCGCCTGCAGCGGCTGCCACGACGAGTTCGGCTCGACCAAGCCGACCATCTGTGGCGCGTGCCACAACTCGACCGAGCCGTGGCGCGCGCTGACGGCGGACCGCACGCCGCCGGCGACCACCGAGTTCGGCGCCTCGCTCGATCACGGCACGCACGCCGCGACGCCGTGCCTCGCGTGTCATCGGCTGCGCACCGGCACGCGCGAGCTCCGCCCCCCGCGTGGTCACGGCAGCTGCACCACCGCCGGCTGTCACGCGGTGACGGGTGGCCCGGCGCCCCAGCTCGCCGACTGCACCGGCTGCCACCAGCGCGGGTTTTTCTCCACGCGCGAGGCCACCCGCGCGACCGCCGCGTGGTCGGTGCGCAACCGGTTCTCGCACGCGGCGGCCCACCGGCTTGGACGCGACGGCGCGCCGCTGCCGTGCACGACGTGTCACGACGACCTGCGGTCGCCCACGGTGATGGCGCTCGCGACTCCCGCGAAGCCGCGCTGCGCCCCCTGCCACGACGGCGCGACCGCGTTCAAGCTCACCGGCACCGCGTGCGTGCGCTGTCATGGAGCCCGCCGGTGAGCGAGGCCGCGCCGCGCTGGCTGCGCGCCTACCTCGTCGCCACGTGCGCGGTGATCGGCGCCGGCTTCGCCTACGCCGCGTGCGACTGGGGCCACTGGCCCAAGCTGCTGTACTTCCCGCTCCACGCGCGGTGGTCGTTCGCGCCCGCGCCGGGCATCACGATGCTCTACCACGGCATGATCCTGTGGGGGCTCGGCGGCTTCGCGTGCGGCGCGCTCGTCGGGGCGCTGCTCGGGCGGTTCGTCAAAACCTGGTCGGCCCGAAACCTACAGCTGTTCGGCGCGTGGGCGATCACCTCGATCGTGCTCGGCGGGACGTACTACACGTGGAACCTGTGGCCCTGGTGACGGCGTAGCGTAAGCGTCGCGCGCGCGCGTCGTTGGATGGGCATGACGACGCAGGCGAAGCGATGGAACCTCACGAGCCTGGCGCTCCTCGTCACCTCCGCATGCGCGGGTGGCGGGTTCGGCGCGAAGCAGCACGCGGCCTACGACGGCGATCGAGCCGCGCCGACGTCGACGGCGTACGGCCCGTCGCAGGCGATCCCACCTGCCGACGAGCGTCCGGGGCTCGGCACGCAGTGGGGCGAGCAGGTGACCGCGCCGGTCTCGTTCTCCCCGTTCACGCGCGCGTCGGCATCGCCGTACGCCGAGGTCGCGCTGCACTACAACGACGCCGAGGGCGTCGAGGCGCACGCGCGCTACCTCGGCGCGAGCCTGGCGCCCCTCGAGGTGTACACGGGCGACGGCGCGCTCGGCATCGCGCTCGTCGACGAGGCGGGGCGCACGCTGCCCGGCTTCCAGGCGCAGGGGCGCACGCTGGTCATGGGCGAGGACGGCGCGCGCTATCGCCTCGTGGTGCGCAACGGCACGTCGGCGCGCTTCGAGATCGTCGCGTCGGTCGACGGGCTCGACGTGCTCGACGGCAAGCCCGCCGATCCGGATCGCCGCGGCTACATCCTCGAACCGCACGGCGTGCTCGTCGTCGAAGGCTTTCGCACGAGCGATGCCGAGGTCGCGGCCTTCCGGTTCGGCAAGGTGGCCGACTCGTACGCCGCGCAGTCCTCGGGCGACCGCAACGTCGGCGTCGTCGGCGTCGCGATCTTTCCCGAGCGCGGCGCCGTGTGGACGACGAGCGAGCTCGCGCGGCGCGACACCGCGGACCCGTTTCCGTCGCGCGGGTACGCGACCCCGCCGCGTTGACACGTTGCGCTTGATTCGGTCGCGCGCCGGCCTACCATGGGAGGCATCCCGTCCGTCCACCCATTCCCCGCGTTCCTCGAGCCGACCTTCTCCGCCGAGATGCTCGCGCGCGTCGACTCGACGATCGCGGTGCTCGATGCCGCAGGGATCATCGTGTGGGTGAATCCTGCGTGGGAGGACGTCGAGCGCCCCCATCGGATCCTCTCGCTCGTCAACACGGCGTACCTCGACGGCATCGCCGGACCGCTGCGGGCGTACTTCGAAGAGGTGCTCACCGAGGCGATGACGACGGGCGAGATCTACGAGCAGACCTACGACTGCTCGTCGCCGACGACGATCCGCCCCTATCAGATGCGCGTGCTGCCATTTCCACCGCACGGGATGATGATCGAGCACACGCCGATCGCGGGCGCCGCCACGCCCGCGCCCGCGGACCCCGAGGACCCGAGCGACACGCGGTTCCTCACGCCGGCAGGGCTGATCGTCCAGTGTAGCAACTGCCGGCGCATCCGCGATCCGAACGTGGACTCCGAGCGATGGGTGTGGGTGAGCCGCTGGGTCGCGCGAAGTCATCCACGCACCAGCCATGGTATCTGCACGCCATGCCTCGGCTTCTACTGGCGCCGGGGCCGGAGGCGGTGATGCACATCCTCGTGGTAGACGACGACGCCAACAGTCGCGACGGGCTCGCCGAGCTCCTCACCTTCGAGGGCTACGTCGTGGATACCTGCGCGGACGGTCCCGCGGCGCTCGCGCGGCTCGGCGAGTCCTCCTTCGACGTCCTGCTCACCGACTACGTCATGCCCGAGATGACCGGCGTCGAGTTGATCGACGCCGCGCGGGTGACCACGCCGACCCTCCGGTGCCTGATCATGAGCGGCCACGCGCGCGTGGGGCCGGCCGACATCGTGTGGGTGCCCAAGCCGATCGACGTCGAACGGCTGCTCCTCGCCCTGGGCCGGTAGTCGGCCCCTGGTTCTGACGTACACGGGTTGTTCCGACTTCCCGGCGCATGCTAGAAATCGGACACGTTCGGAGCCATCGCCAAGTGGTAAGGCAGTGGTCTGCAAAACCACCATCCCCAGTTCAAATCTGGGTGGCTCCTCGAAGAAGACCCCGCGTAACGGTGGGGTTTTCCGTTTTCGGCTCACGCCGGGTCGCGGGAGGCGGTCACAAGCTCGAGTCTTACGATCATCGCGACAACGTCTCCCAGCGGATGTCTTCGGGCCTGGGGGCTCGAGCCTTCAACAGCGTGGGCCAGGTCGTCAGCGCGAGTGCGTCGACCTGGGCGACGATCTGGAGCGCGCGATGGTTGTGATCCGTGCTCGTTGTTCCGCCTCATGTTGGGTCGCCTCGCGACCCGAAGAAAACCCTGGCCGCGTGCAGGGTGACGAGCCGAGCGCCGTTTCTGGGTGACCGCCCGTGCTCGGGCTGAGGGTCAAGCGTCAGCAGCGCCACGATCCCTCCGTTCTTCGCTGCTCGACCGTGGCTCGCGCGGTGCGGTCAGCGTCGTGAGCTCGAGAAATGCTCGGTAGCTCATCGGATCGAGCTTGGTCACGAGTCGGGCGAGCGTGCGTTGCAGTGATCGCCGGCTTCGCGCGCGCACGAGATCCTGAGGATGGATCGCGAGCCGGGTATCAGCGGCGCGCCGGCGCGTCTGCAGCCACGCAAAGGCCGACGTCGCCAAGGCCTCGATCCTCGTCAGCGAGCCCCACCCGATCAACCGGCGTGCATGTCGCGCATCCTCGACCAGGATGCCGGCCACGCGCTCGACGAACGCATAGCCCCGCGCCGCCACGACCCCGGCGGCCTCCCGGGACAGCAGCCACGCCGGCGGTACGAAGCCGTACGGTTGGATCCCGGCATTCGCGAAGCACACCTCGGCCGGGTGGTCCGCGAGGGCGACGGACTCCTCGTGAAACGGCACCACGAGGACGGTGAGCGCCGCGATCGGCACGCCGGCCTCCACCACCAGCGAGACGGCCGCGCGCGACGCGGCGAGCGTTATCGGCGAGACGTCGTGGAGCGACGCGAGGAGCTTCGGCCTGGTCATCGCCGACCTGCGCCGAGGACCGCCGGCACCAGGAACAGCGCGGATACGACGGTCGTGATCTCGCCGATCAGCGACGCGCGCCCGAATCCGCGGATCGTCAGGTTGTCGCTCGCGAGGAGAGAGGCGTATCCGATCATCGTCGTGACGGAGCACACCAGCACGGCAACGCCGGTGGTGCGCAACACCGCGATCGAATCGCGCACGACCTCGCGACGGTGCGCGACGTTGATCGCGTAGTCAACGCCGAGCCCGAGGGTGATGGGCAACGCGACGAAGTCGAGGAAGGTCACGCGCGCTCCGAGGAGCGCACAGATCGCGACCATCGCGAGGGTGCCGCACGCCGTCGCCGCAAGGACCGCCACCGCGAGACGATCGCGCCCGACCACGGCCAGCACCACGAGGACGATGCCGGCGACGGCGATGGCGGTCACGAGCGGACCATCGCGCGCGATCGTCTCGAGGATGTCCGCGAAGATCACGCTCGCGCCCGAGGTCGTGACCGTGGAGTGATCGGGCAACTCGATGCGCCGCACCGCCGCCGCGAAGCGCATCATCGCGTGACCATCGAGCTCGTCCATGCCGTCGGCCGGGCGCACCGAGATCATGCGGCCGACGACGCCCATCCGATCGGTCACCAGCGCCAGGAGCGAGGGCGGCAACATACCACGGGTGATCATCGCGACGTCGTCCGGCGGGCGTAGCGCGAGGATCTCGGCGTGTTCGGCCTCCTCGAGTGCATCGAGCGCGGGGTCGTCGATCAGCTTGCGGATCTCGCTGAGGACGACGAGCTTTGCATGCTGATCCTGCACCTCGGGAACGACCGAGAGGATCGACTCGACGGAGCCGACCGATGCCGCGCGCTCGGGCGCGGCGAGCGCGCCGACGACCGACGCGACCTGATCATCCCGATCGACGGCGATGATCGTGCGGCCAGCCCGCCCGCGTCCGAACTTCGCATCGGCGGTTGCCATCCAGTGCCGCTCGGCTTCGGAGGTCGCCCCGACGGATCCGAGCTCACGCATGTCGTACTCGAACGGGTCACCCACCAGATACCGCGCGACGATCACCCCCGATCCGAGGAGCACGATCCCGGCCACCGCGAGGGCGATCCCACGTCGCCGGATCCCGAAGATGCGAACGATCAGCCGACCGATCCAGCGCTCGTCGACGACCGCGCGCGCCTCGCGCGCGTGGCAGAGCAGCATCACGGGCAGGAGCCCGTACGTCGCGACCCAGCACACGAGCATGCCGACGGCGCCGATGATCGCGAAGTCGGAGAACCCGCGGAAGCTCGTCGCCGCGAGCGAGCCGTAGGCGACCATCGCGCCGAGCGAGGCGACCGCCGTGGGACGCACGGTCGCGGCGATCGCCTCGGCGAGCGC
>JAPLLF010001144.1 GCA_026387715.1 Pseudomonadota bacterium | reverse complement strand
CGGTTTCCGCTCCCAGGACCGCGCATCGTTCACCGGTACGGCACCTAGCGAACCTGTGCACTGAAGAGCCGGATGCGTGAATTGTGCATGTCCGGATCTGTGGGGGCCCGGCGAGCCAAAGTCGCCGGGCTACCCGACCGGAAACGAAAACGTAAACGACGAGTCCGTCCGTTTACGTTTACGTTCTCGTTTCCGTTTGCGGTCGAGCCACGATCCTCGCTTACCCCGGCGGCTTGTCGTCGGGTGGCGCGTCAGATCCGGAGCCCGTGCCGTCGTCGGCGTCCTTCTTCGGCGGCGCGCGGAAGATCAGATCCATCTGCGGCCCGTGCCGCCCCTTGGAGTGATCGCCGCGATCGTTGGGGTTCACGCCCGGTGGCACCGCCCACGGGATCTTCACCCGCGGATAGTTCTTGGTCTCCTCGAACATGTAGCGCGACCACATCGGCACCGCCGTCATGTAGGCGGCGTCGTTCTTGCCGAGCGCGCGCTCCTTCTGATCGTCGCCGAGCCACACCAGCGTCGTGTACTTCGGCGTGAACGCGATGAACGTGTTGTCGTGGGTCGCGCTCGACGTGCCGGTCTTGCCGGCGGCCTCGACCTCGGTGGCGCGCAGCACGTTGGCGAACCCGTACTCGACCTCGCTCGCGAGCAGCTTGGTCATCAGGAACGCGGCGCGCGCCGGGATCGCCTGCACCGGGGTCACCCCGCCGACCGCGGCGAACCGATCGAAGCGGTCGGCGGCGGCGAGCTGCGGGTCGTCGACCGCGGTGTTGTCCTCGACGGTGTTGCCCGCGCGGTCGAGGATCCGGCGCACGTAGACCCAGTTCTTCTCGGTGCCGTTCGCGCGGGGCCACCACGCGCCGTTGCGCGCGAACACGGTGAACGCGCGCGCCATCTCGTCGAGCTTGCTGCACGACGCGCCGAGTGCGAGCGCGTCGTCGACGAACAGCTTGGTCGAGAAGCCGAGCTTCCGGATCCAGCCCTCGACCTTGGCCTTGGAGCCGAGCGGGGGCTTGGACAGCTGCTGGAACAGATCGACCGACGGGATGTTCTTGGAGAACACGAGCGCGTACTCGAGAGTGACGTCGCCGTCCATCGAGTCGCCGAGGTTGGTCGGCGTCCACGTCTCTCCGGTGTCGGGATCGGTGATCACCACCGGGACGTCGTTGAGCACGGTGTCGAAGCCGTAGCCCTCGTCGAGGCCGAGCGCGTAGTAGATCGGCTTGTACGTCGAGCCGGGCTGGCGGCACGCCTGCACCGCGCGGTTGAACACGGAGCGGTCGTAGTCGTAGCCGCCGACCATCGCGACCACGTAGCCGTTGTGATGATCCGCGGTGAAGATCGTCGCCTGCGGGTGCGGGACCTGCTCGAGCCGCACGACGTCGTCGTGGGAGGCATCCCACTCGTGTTGATCGTCGCGCCCCATCCACGAAGGGTTCTTCTTGTCGGGCAGGTACCAGTCGCGGTAGCGCCCCAGCGTGCGGACCTCGCGCGTGACCCACACGACGTAGCCCGGCTTGACCACGCGGTTCGCGCTGTCGATCTCGACGTCGTTCTCGGCGTTGCCGGCCTGCCACGGCGACGCCCACCGCATGGTGCGCAGCGGCAGCTGGAGCCGGCGATCGCCGATCAGCACCTCGGCGTGCTCGCCGTCGACCTTGTCGACCACCGCGAGGTAGCGGCGGCCGACGTCGAGCGGGCCGGTGCCGTACAGCGCGCGCTGGCGCGCGAGGAACGTGTCGCGCGCGAGCCCGTCGACGCGCCACTCGGGGCCACGCCAGCCCTGCCGCTTGTCCTGATGGCGCGCGCCGAAGTCGGCGTTCTCGTACGCGCCGGCCTCCCAGGTCGGCTCGGCGGCGGTCTCGATCCGCAGGCCCTGCTCGAACAGCCCGGTCTTGTACTTCTCGAGGATGTAGCGCCGGACGTGCTCGGCGTAATACGGCATGCGATCGGGGAACACCTCGCGATACAGCGACAGCGTGATCGGCTCGGCCTTGGCCCGGTCGACCTCCGCCTGGGTCGCGAAGCCGTAGGTCGCCATCTTGTCGAGCACGACGTTTCTTCGATCGCGCGCGAGGTCGGCGCGCCCGATCGGCGAGAACTTGGTCGGCGCCTTCGCGAGGCCGGCGATCAGCGCGCTCTCGGCGAGCGTGAGCTGGTCGACGCGCTTCTGGAAGTAGCGCTTCGCGGCGGCCCCGACGCCCCACGCGCCCGCGCCGAGGTAGATGTGGTTGAGGTAGACCGAGAGGATCGCCTTCTTCGAGTACTGCGCCTCGAGGCGGCGCGCGACGATCGCCTCCTTGCCCTTGCGCGACAGCGACTTCTCCGCGCCGAGGAACTGCTTGGCGACCTGCTGCGTGATCGTCGAGCCGCCCTGGGCGAAGTCGCCGGCGGTGATGTTGGTCCACGCGGCGCGCGCGACGCCCTTGAAGTACAGGCCGCGGTGGCCGAAGAAGTCGTGATCCTCGACGGCGAGGAACGCGTTGACGAGCGGCTTGGGGAGGTTCTCGAACGGGACGATCTCGCGCCACTCCTTGGCGAACTCGCCGAGCTTGGTGCCGTCGGCCGCGTACATGTGCGAGACGGCCGGGGCGACCTTGGAGTAGTTGCGCAGGTCGGGGACCGGCGGCGCGTTGATCGAGAAGTACGAGTACGTGCACATCATCGTGAACGCGGCGCAGATCAGGGTGGCGATCACGAGGAAGCCGACCAGCTTGGCGAGCCAGTAGAACACCCCACCATCCGCGGGGTTGGCGATGTTCACGCGCACGCGACTCGGCGCGATGATCGTGGCCTCGGTCGGTGGGCGGCGAGGCGGACGGGACACGGCGAGGCAGTTATCCACGAGGCCCGACCATGCGGCAAGTGCTAGGCTCTGCGCCGGTGTCCTCGTCGCGCTGGCCGATCCTCGTCGCCGTCTTCCTCGCCGTTGCTGCGATCGGCTTCTATGCGTGGCGTCAGCGCACGCCCGACGTCCCTGCAGGTGTCGTCGAGGGTGCGAAGCCATTGGATCCACAGGTAAAGGAGCCAGGCGCGGCCAGGCCAGCCGCGGTCGCTGCGCCCCAGGCTCCCACGCTGCCTGGGACACCCGGGGCCGATCGCCCCTCGCTGCCCGAGGTCTCGGGCACGATCACTCCCGGTAGCACATCCGTCGCGGACCAGTTCGCGCGCGAGGTGCGGGATCCCGCCTGGGCACCCGCGACCGAGGTCGCGATCGGCAAACGCCTCGACGACGTGCCGGCGAAGGTCACGACCGAGTGCCGTCAGGCGCACTGCCAGGTCGTGCTCGCGGGCTCGATGGCGAGCGTCGACAAGACGATCGCGCTGATCGAGCGCGAGGACCATCTCTACGGCATCTCGCGCCACATCCTGCTCGGCAAGCCGGAGCCGCAGCTCGACGGGACGCTCGCGTTGAAGCTGTTCGTGATCTTCGAGCGCAGCGACAAGAACAACTAAGAATCAGGCGAGCGCGAGGTCGGCGATCGGCGACTCGCCGGTGATCGTCGACAGGCACCGCATGAGGTGGGCGCGGATCTTGTGCTTCTTCGAGTAGACCGTCTTGAGGCTGATCTGCATCTCGGCCGCGATCTCGTCGGCCTCCATGCCGCGCTGGTAGTACAGCTCGACGAACGTGCGGTCCTTGTCGCTGAAGTCGGCGAGCAGCTCGTTGAGGTGACCCCAGCGCTCCTTCTCGATCAGCAAGTCGAGCGGCGTGCGGTCGACGTCTTCCTGGACGTCGATCACACCATCGAGCTTGTCGAGCAGCGGGCGGCGACCGGCGCCGCGCAGGAAGTCGTAGGCGGCGTTGACCGAGATCATGCCGATCCACGAGCCGAGCTTGGTGCCGCGGGCGGGGTTGTAGATCCGCAGCTTGTGCATGTCCTCGCGGACGAGCTGCATCATGACGTCGGCGTAGATCTCGTCCAGGTCCGCGGAGGACAGGGAGGGTGAGTACTTCAGGGTGACCTTGGTGATGCAGCGGTAGATCAGCGGGCGGTAGCGGCGAACCAGCTCGGTCCAACCACGCCCATCGCTTCGCAACACGGACTTCAAGAGCTCGCGATCGGACCAGTCGGCGGGGTTCTTCGAAGTGCGCGGAGCGAGGAGTGCCATGGTGTTTGGAGGTCAGAGCAACTCGGGTGCCACGCGTAAGATGTTGGATTTGCTTGCGACGAAACCGAGCGAGCCGGCTCGGTTCACCAAGTAATGGTGAAATCGACCAAGCCCAACTTCGGGAGGAGGAAGGTGCAGATCCCTACTCCCGTATTAAATGCCCCCCTGCGTCAAATGTGGGTAGTCAGGCGCGGTGGTGGGGCCAGGTAGGCCGGTGCCCACGCCGCGGACTACGCCTTGGCGACGGCCTGGGCCCAGTGCGTGAGGATCTCGGCGATCGGCGCGCGGTCGGTGGTCGGCGTGAACCGCCGTTGCTCGCGCCAGGTGCGCGCGAGCTCGCCCTGATCCTTCCACAGGCCGGTGCCGAGGCCGGCGAGGAACGCGGCGCCGAGCGCGGTGGTCTCGACGATCTCTGGGCGCCGGATCACGACGCCGAGCACGTCGCTCTGGAACTGCATGAGCAGGTCGTTGGCGGACGCGCCGCCGTCGACGCGGAGCTCGGTGAGCGTGCGGCCGGAGTCGCGCTCCATGGCGCGCAGGATGTCGACGTTCTGCAGGGCGATGCCCTCGAGCGTCGCGCGCGCGAGGTGCGCCTTGGTGGTGCCGCGGGTGATGCCGGTGATCGCGGCGCGCGCGTCGGGGCGCCAGTGCGGCGCGCCGAGCCCCGCGAACGCGGGCACCAGGAGCACGCCGCCGGCGTCGGGCACCGTGCGTGCGAGTGCCTCGATCTCGGATGCGGACTGGATGATCCCGAGGCCGTCGCGCAGCCACTGCACCGCGGCGCCGGCGATGAACGCCGAGCCCTCGAGCGCGTAGCGCACCTCGGTGCCGTGCGGGCCCGGGATCTGCCACGCGACCGTCGTGAGCAGCCCCGACTTCGACGCGACCGGCGCATCGCCCGTGTTCATCAGGATGAACGCGCCGGTGCCGTAGGTGCACTTGGCGTCTCCCGGCGTGAAGCACGCCTGGCCGAACAGCGCCGCCTGCTGATCGCCCGCGAGGCCCGCGATCGGGATCCCGTCGGGCAGGCCGGGCACGCCGCGGGTGACGCCGATCGTCCCCGACGACGGGACCACGGTCGGCAGGATCGCACGCGGCACGCCGAGCAGCTCGAGCAGCTCGTCGGACCACGCGAGCCGGGTGATGTCGAACAGGAGGGTGCGCGACGCGTTGGTGACGTCGGTGACGTGCGCGGCGCCGGCGGTGAGCCGCCAGCACAGGTACGAGTCGATCGTCCCGAACGCGAGCTTGCCGGCGCGCGCGTCCTCCGCGAGGCCGGGCTGCGCGAGCATCCACGCGAGCTTGGTCCCCGAGAAGTACGGGTCGAGCGTGAGCCCGGTGAGCGCGCGGACGCGCGGCTCGTGACCGGCGGCCTTGAGCGCCGCGCAGCGGTCGGCGGTGCGCCGGTCCTGCCAGACGATCGCGTGGTGGCGGGGCGCGCCGGTCGCGCGATCCCACAGCAGCGACGTCTCGCGCTGGTTCGTGATCCCGATCGCGGCGATCGACGACGGCGCGATCGTCACGAGGGCCTGGGCGAGGGCGGCCTGGACGGACGCCCAGATGTCCTCGGTGTCGTGCTCGACCCACCCGGGTTGCGGATAGATCTGGCGAAACTCCTGGTAGCCGCGGCCGACCACGGCGAGCTGCTGGTCGAGGACGAGCACGGTGGTGCCGGTGGTGCCCTGGTCGATCGAGATCACGTGACGCATGTGGCGGTTCTTCCTCTCTGCTTCTGAAGCAACGAGATCACTTCCGCCGCGACGATGTCGCGCTCGACGTCGACGGCGATCAGGTGGTAGCTGCGCGGCAGGATCCGCACCCGCTGCGCGCGCGTGCGCGTCGCGATCCGCGCCGCGCACGCCACCGGCGCGGTGTGATCGTGCGCCGCGTGGAGCACGAGGACCGGCTGCGCGACGCGCGGGAGCTCGTCGTCGACCACGCGCATGAACGCGGACAGCTCCGCGAGCGCGCGGGTCGGGATCGCCGGATAGCTCGGATTCGCCGCCCGGACGCGGGGATCCCGGACGTCGCTGCCGCCGAGCTTGGGCAGCCGGGTGAGGCCCAGGCGGAGCGCGTAGCGGGCTGCGAGCCCCGCGAGCCCGCCGAGCCACAACGGCGCCGCGAGAGAGGCCACGCAGGCGATGTCCGGGCGGCTCGCCGCGGCGTGCAGGGCCAGGAGGCCGCCGAGCGACTGGCCGACCACGGCGACCCGCTCGTAGCGCGCGCCCAGCGTGGTGACCGCGGCGTCGACGGCGGCCGCCCAGTCTTGCCAGCGCGTCCGATCGAGGTCGTCGATCGACGTGCCGTGCCCGGGCAGGCGGATCCCGAGCGCGCCGATCCCGGCGTAGGCCAGTCTCTCACCCAGGTATCGCAGCTCGTAGGGCGAGCCGGTGAAGCCGTGGATGCAGACCGCGCCGATTCGACGGTCGTCTCCGTCGAGATCGAACGCGTCGGTCACCGGCACGATCGACGCGTATCACACCGTCGCACACATTGACAGGCCAGCGCTCATGGGCTGAGATCGTCGTCGACTCTGGTGATCGACGCGATCCCATACGGACCCCACGGGCGATCGAACGATCGAACGATGATCGTCGATGAGTGAGTGGAAGACTCGCATCACGAAGGTCCAGGTCGTCAAGCCGACCAAGGACGCCGGGGACGCGTGCCTCGTGCTCATCTATCCGCCGGGTCCCGACATGGGCAAGCGGTTCCCGCTGCAGCGCAGCGAGATCGTGCTCGGGCGCGGGGCGGACTGCGAGATCCAGGTCGATCGCGACTCGGTCTCGCGCCGGCATGCCCGGGTGTTTCGCGGCGGCGACGCGTGGTCGGTCGAGGACCTGCAGTCGACCAACGGCACGTACGTCAACGACGTCCCGATCACCAAATCGGTGCTGCACGACTCCGACTTCGTGAAGATCGGCGCGGCGATCTTCAAGTTCCTGTCGGGCTCGGGCGTCGAGGCGAGCTACCACGAAGAGATCTATCGGATGACGATCGTGGACGCGCTCACCGGCGCCCACAACAAGCGCTACTTCCTCGAGTTCCTCGAGCGCGAGATCGCCCGCTGCGCGCGGTATCGCCGGCCGTTGTCGCTGCTCATGTTCGACATCGACCACTTCAAGTCGATCAACGACAAGCACGGTCACCTCACGGGGGACTACGTGCTGCGCGAGATGTCGCGCCGCCTGCTCCAGCGCGTCCGGCGCGAGGAGCTGCTCGCGCGCTACGGTGGCGAGGAGTTCGCGGCGGTGCTGCCGGAGACCGACATCACCGGCGCGCGGACGTTCGGCGAGCAGATCCGCCGGATGGTCGGCGAGCAGCCGTTCGAGTACGAGGGCGACTCGTTCACCGTCACGGTGTCGGTCGGGGTCGCGTGCGTCGAGGGCGAGGACGTCGACGTGACGTCGTTCATCAAGATCGCCGACGACCACCTCTACCGGGCCAAGCGCGAAGGCCGCAACCGAGTGATCGGCTGATCGGTCGGCTGACCGGCGGATTTTGACGATGGCGACGATGGGCAAGGGGCGACTCGAGGCGTTCTCCGACGGCGTGCTCGCGATCATCATCACGATCATGGTGCTCGAGCTCAAGGTGCCGCACGGCGGCACCCTCGCCGATCTCCAGCACCTCGCGCCGGTGTTCGCGGGGTACCTCGTCAGCTTCGTGTACGTCGCGATCTACTGGAACAACCACCACCACCTGCTGCACGGGGCCCGGGCCGTCGACGCGCGGATCATGTGGGCGAACATGCACCTGCTGTTCTGGCTGTCGCTCATCCCGTTCACGACCGGCTGGATCGCCGAGTTCTACGGGGCGCCGTGGCCGACCGCGGCGTACGGCGTCAACCTCGTGCTCGCCGGGTTCGCGTACCGCCTGCTCGAGCTGGCGATCGTCGCGCACGACGGCAAGGACAGCGTGATCGGGCGCGCGACGCGACACAGCCACAAGGGCACGATCTCGCTGGTCGCCTACAGCGCGGCGATCGGCCTCGCGTTCCTCGCGTGGCAGGTCGCGATCGCGGTCTACGTGGTCGTCGCCATCATGTGGGTCATCCCCGATCGCCGGATCACGAAGCAGCTGCCGGATCATCCGGCCTAAGACCACCGCCCGGTTTGAAACCCGTGGTCGTGGTCGTGGTCGTGGTCGTGATCGTGGGCGTGGGCGTGGGCGTGGGCGTGGGCGTGGGCGTGATCGTTGACGGCGACGGCGACGGCGACGGTGCACGTTGACCTTGACCTCGGCGGACAGCGTCAACCAAGCGGAACTCGTGTGAGTGCGACCGACGCTGCCCGCCCAGGTCAACGACGACGTTCACCGTCGCCGTCGCCGCTCACGATCACGATCACGACCACGATCACGATCACGATTACGACTACGACTACGACTACGACTACGACCAGCCACGCCCACGACCTTCGAGCGTCGAGCCCGCGCCGGTTTCGACTGGAGCGCTTAGTGTGTATCCGACGACGCGGTCACCGCGGCCGCCGCGGCGGCGCGGTTCTGCTTGTCGCGGATGCGCTTGTCGAGGAAGTAGTTCCGGCCGCGCCAGAACTCCGCGGCGACGCCGCCGAGCGAGCCGGCCGCCGCGATGATCGCGAACAGATCCGCGCGATCCGGCGCGAGCAGCGCGCCGCCGAGCATCACGGACACGCCGAGCACGCGCCCACCCCACGCGAGCGCCTTGGTCGCGGCCTTGTGGTGCGACAGCAGGTTGTCGAGGCCACCGGCGGCGAGCTCGAGGGCCATGATCAGGAACAGCGTCCAGCGGGGCGTGTCGGTGCGCGCCAGCAGCGTGAACACCAGCGTCGGGATCGAGATCGAGCCGACCAGGCGGACGAAGTCGGCGCGCGAGAAGTCGCCGCGACCGCGCAGCTGCTTCCAGCCGACCGCGACGTAGTCGAACGCGCTCGCCCACGTCAGCACGACGATGGCGATCATGATCCCGGGGATCGTGTAGCGCGTGTTGTAGAGCTGCAGCCCGAGGATCGCGAGGAACCCGCCGGTCATCACGAACGCGCCACGCCACAGCTTCTTGCGCGTGAACCACAGCGTCACCATCAAGACGATCGGGATGATCGCGCCGATCAGCAGCAGCCAGAACACGAACGCGTCGTTGGCCACGAGCGGGAACAGCAGCATCATCCCGATGCCCTGCATCTGCGTCCACGTCTTGACCTTCGCGAGGTAGCTCGTCTTGAGCGTCAGGTCGCGCTGCTCGTAGGCCGAGCGCAGCGCGGTGACGAAGAACTCGCGGACGAACATCGCGCCGCACGCCCACGCGGGGACCAGGCTGCCACCGCCGGTGATCAGCTGCGGATCGGCGAACGGCAGGTAGGCGAACGCGACGAACACCTTGTCGGCGATCGGATCGAGCAGGCCGCCGAGCACGGTGGGCCCCCACTTGCGGGCGAGCATGCCGTCGACCCAGTCGGTGCAGGCGATCAGCGTGCCGGCGATCAGCGCGCTCCACATGTACGGGTTGTGCGCGAAGCCGGTCTTGCCGCCCTGATAGATCAACCACGACAGGAGCGGCATCGGGATCAAGCGCGCCAGGGTGACCTGGTTGGCGGTGACCCACGGGCGTCCGGGAGGCGGCATGCGCCGGACCCTATCACGACGTCATTGCCGACGAGCGAGTCCAGGAGGGCGGAGCCCGCCTCGGCGAGGAGGCGTATTCAAAAGCAACGGTCCGTCGCCGTCTTCGGTGATGCAGTTGGCGCGGATCCGCGTGTCGTCGCCGCGGGACTCGCCGTGCCAGTCGATCGCCAGCGCGAGGTGCGGGTCCGCGGGGGTGAACGCGCAGTGCGCGAGATCCTCGACGATCGACCAGCACGGCCCGGAGCTGTCGTGCGCGCAGGACGGGAGCACGGCGATCTCCTCGTCGGTGCCGTCGGCGCGCCGCCGGGTCTCGACGACCGCGCAGCTGTACTGCGGGCCCGCGGTCACCGGGTCGACGTCGAGCAGGTCGCTGGTGAAGCAGCGGCTCGACAGCGCGCTCGCGATCGTGTTCGACACGCTGGTCAGCGCGGACGACAGGTCGTCGTCGCAGATCGTCTGGTTCGTCGCGTGCGCCGCGAACTGGTCGAGGAACGCGGCGAGCCGCACCGCCGGATAGGCGAGCTGATCCTCGACCGGCCCGGGATAGCTGCACGATCTTGCCAGCACCGTGGTCGAGGCCTTGTGGGTGATCTCGAAGTGGTCCGTCGGGCCGAGGATCCCCGCGACGATGACGTCGGCCGGATCGGCCTTCACGCCCTTGAGGAACGCCACGTAGCGATCGATCGACTCGACGTAGCGGCGGTTCGCCTTCGGGTGACAGTCCTGCCGCACGCCGTCGGCGGCGAGAAAGTCGGTGGCCGGCGTGTCGCACGCGACGCCGTCGGACGTGCACCGGAAGTTCACCTCGTCGCCGTTGGTCGAGCCCGCGAACAACCCGGGGTGCGCCTGCGAGCAGTCGTCCTCGTCGGCGATCACCACGACCGCGAGGAACGCGTGCGGGCGCAGGAACCCGGCGTTGACCGCGTTGTCCGGCTCGAGCGCGCGCTGCATCGCGCCGAGGTGCTGCTCGATGCCGCAGCCGACGTTGCCGACCTCCGCGATCTGGGCGAACGCGTCCTCGAGCGTGCCCGGATAGTTCGTGCGGCGGCCGCCGCTGCCGTCGGCCTCGTCGACGAGGAACCGCGCGCCGCTCGGCAGCGCGCGCAGCGCGCCGTCCTCACCCCGCGCCGTGCAGCCGAACGCGCTGCCGCCGTCGTGCCCGTCGGTCGTCTGCGTGCCGAGGTCGCTGGTCACGACGCCGATGTGGACGTTCGGTAGCCCGCCGTCGATCGTGGCCAGCACGCCGATGAAGCGGCGGAAGTTCGCGCGCAGCGAGGTCTGCTCCTCGCGCATCGAGCCCGAGTTGTCGATCACGAACAGGAGGTCGAGGTCGTGGCGCGGGTTCGCGGGCACGTCGACGATCTCGACCTTGCCCTGCGTGGGCGGCAAGGTCGAGATCGTCCGATCGGGGCAGCCCGCGAGCAGGACGGCCGGGCAGAGCAGGAGCGCGCGCATGGAGAGGCCTTGGAACGCGTCGCCCGGATCGACCGTCATGGTCGATGCGGCGCCGTCGGTTCTGCTCCGTTGGTGCGCGGCGCGTGGTGATCCGTCACGCGATCTCCGAAAACGAAAACGGCCCGATCGCTCGGGCCGCTTCATCTTCGATCCGGGAGGATCGCGGGGTTTACTGCTCGGCGGTGACGCAGTTCGCGATGATGTGCGCGTCCTTGGGGGCGAGCTCCTGGCCTTCGATCTTGAGGGTCAGGTGCTGGCTCGCCTTGCAGTTGACGGTGTCGGACACCAGGTGCCAGCACGGCTTCGGCGACAGGTTCGCGTCGCAGGCCGGGACGACGGTCTCGGTCTGGTCCACGGTGCCCTGGCCGACGACGAACGACACCGAGCAGTCGAACTGATCGCCCGCCTTGGTCGGGTCGACGTCGGCGAGGTTACCCTCGATGCACGGGTCGCCGATGACGGTCTTGAGGAGCTGCGCGATGAGCGACAGACCGTCGGCGAGGTTGGTCTGGCAGATCGTCGTGAACGTCGACCGGCTCGGGAACTGGTTGAGCAGGTAGGTGAGGCGCGTCGACGGATCGGCGACCTCGATGCCAGCGGCGCCCTGGTAGCTACACGCGTGAGCGACGGCGGTCTGCGCGATCGTGCTCATCGGCGGGGCACGCATCTCGACCTGGTACGGCGTGTCCGGCCCCATGATGCCGGCGACGATCACGTTGTTCGGGTCCTTCTTGAGCTTCTTGAAGTAGTCGACGTACTCGCTGACCTTCGCGAGGTATTGCGAGTTGTCGGCGGGGTGACACATGTCCTTGGCGCCGACCTGGTTCATCTGGTTGGAGTCCTGGCCTCCGACGTCGCAGATGTGACCGAAGCGGTTGCAGCGCCACGACTGCAAGGGCCCCAGGGCCGGGCTCTCGGGTCCGAGGATCGCGGGATCCTTGAGCGAGCAGTCGTCTTCGTCGGCGATGAAGATGATCGCCAGGTAGGCGTCCGGGCGGAGGAAGCCCTGGTTCGCGGTGTTCTGCGGGTTGAGCGCGCGCTTGGCGGCCTCGATGTGCTGCTCGAAGCCGCAGCCGGTCGCGCCGATGCGCGCCATCTTGCCGAACGTCGTCGCGAGATCGCCGCCGGTGTAGTTGATCACGCGCGCGGGCGGCGGGTTGCCGGCCGGCTGGACGTCGCTGAGGAAGTTGCCGGTGATCTCGGCCGACGCCAGGCCCTTGAGCAGCGCGCCGTTCTTGCCGGTGCCCGAGCACGAGCCGGTGCCGCCGCCGCCGATGGCGGGCGCGGTGCCGTTCTGCGTCGCGGACCCGACGTCGGAGCTCGCGACGCCGATGTGGACGTTCGGCAAGCCACCCGGGATCGTCTCGAGGACGTTGATGAAGTTCGGGAAGTTGTTGGCGAGGTTGTTCTGCTTGTCCGCCATCGACGGCGAATCGTCGATCAAGAACAGGATGTCGATGTCACGGTTCACCGTGACAGGGATGTCCTTGTACTCCACGCGCCCCTGCTGGGGGTCGACGGCGGAGATCGTGCGGTCGGGGCAGCCCGTCAGGAGGCTGATACCCATGAGGGTGAAAATAGACGAGCTCAGAAACGATTGGCGCATGGGCACCTCCAAGGGAGCTGCATCTTAGAGCAAAGCGGCGTCCAAGTTGAGTCTCCTGTGGTTTCAACGCATTACTTTTCGATCGCTTGCACCGGAGTGCCAACTAAGTTGGCAGTTTGGATCGATCGTTGGCACCTGGCCAACGTGGCAGGAAACCAGGAAAATACG
>JAPLLF010000662.1 GCA_026387715.1 Pseudomonadota bacterium | reverse complement strand
TCGATCGACGGCGTCTGCAGGTAGACGTCGGCGACCTCGATCGCGAGCTCGGCGGCGCCCGACACGGCGATCCCGCAGGTCGCCGCGGCGATCGCGGGGGCGTCGTTGACGCCGTCACCGACCATCGCGACCGGCCCGCGCCGGCGCGCGTCCTCGACGATCGCGAGCTTGGCCTCGGGCGTGATGCTGCCGTGGCAACGCTCGACGGGGATGCCGATGCTGGCGCCGACGTCGCGCACGACGCGGGGATCGTCGCCCGACAGGATCGCGAGCTCCCAGCCGAGCGCGCCGAGCTCGGCGACCGCCGCGCGCGCGCCGCGCCGGATGGGGTCGACGAGGCCGGCGCACGCGACGACCACGCCGTCGATCGCGACCGCGATCGGCGTCTCGGCGCGGGACGCGAGGTCGCCGAGCTGCGTGCCGAGCGCCTCGGTCATCGTCGCGTGGGTGCCGACCCACGACGGCGAGCCGACCACGACGAGCCGACCATCGACGGTGCCGCTGATGCCACGGCCGAGCTCCTCGCGGACGTCGGTCGCGCGGGTGGCGCCGGTCGGCGCGAACGCGCGGGCGATCGGGTGGGCGCTCGCGGCCTCGAGCTCGGTCACGAGCGCGCGGACGGCCTGGGTGCCGTGCCAGCTGGCGATCGCGAGCTGGCCATCGGTGATCGTGCCCGTCTTGTCGAGGAACAGGGTGCCCGGGGTCGCGAGGCGCTCGAGCGCGTCGGCGCCCTTCACGAGGATCCCGCGGCGCGCGGCGCGACCGATCGCGGTGGCGACGGCGAGCGGCGTGGCGAGCGCGAGCGCGCACGGGCAGGTCACCACGAGGAGCGCCATCGCGTGCTCGGCGCCGACGAGCGGCGACGCGACGAACGACCACGCCACGAACGTCGCGAACGCCGCGAGGGTGACGACGACGACGAACCGCGCCGCGATCCGGTCGACGAGGCGCTCGATGTTGGCCTTGCGGGCGGCCTGGGTGGCGATCGTCGTCGCGAGCGCGCCGACGCGCGTCGCCTCGCCGACCTCGGTCGCGCGCAGATCGATCGGCGCGGCGAGGTTCACGGTGCCCGCGAGCACGCGCGCCCCGACCGCGACGTCGATCGGGCGGGCCTCGCCGGTGAGCAGCGCGGCGTCGATCGCGGAGCTGCCGGCGACCACGATCGCGTCGACCGGGATGCGCTCGCCGGCGAGCACCACGAGGATGTCGCCCGCGGCCACCGCCTCGATCGGCACGTCGACGACCGCGCCCGAGGCCTCGCGCCGATGCGCGCGGCTCGGCGTGAGGGCGAGCAGCAGCTCGGCGGCGCTCGACGCGCGGCGCTGATGGCGCAGCACGATCCAGCGCGCGACGAGCAGGAGGAAGACGAGCATCGCGAGGCTGTCGAAGTAGATCTCGCCGCCGCCGCGCAGCACGTTGACCGAGCCCCACGACAGGCCCGCGAGGATCCCGATCGACAGCGGGAGATCGAGGTGGAGCCGGCGCGCGCGCACGGCGCCGAGCGCGGTGCGAAAGAACGGCCACGCCGCGTAGCCCAGGGCCGGGACCGCGACGAGCATCGACGCCCAGCGAAAGATGATCGGATCGGCGCCGGCGTAGAGCGCGATCGCGAGCAGCATGACGTTGCCGAGCGCGGCCCCGGCGACGCCGAGGCGGACGAGCAACGCGCGGTCCTCGCGCCGCCGCTGGGCGTCGCGATCGACCCCGCGGAACGGGTGCACGGGATGGCCGACCCGATCGAAGTACCGCGCGATCGACGACAGCTGCGCGTGCGCGGGATCCCACGACACGTCGACGCGGCTGCGCCCGAGGTCGACGCGCACCTCGGTGACCCCCGGCACGCACACGGCGGCGCGCTCGACGAGCCACAGGCACGCGGTACACCGCAGATCCTCGAGGTAGAGCGCGGTCGTCGACGCGCCCGCGCGGCCGTCGCGGACGTGGATCCGCGCGAACGCGGGATCGTCGAGCTCGCCGTACGCGCGATCGCTCGCGCGCCCCGGGGTCGGGACCTCGCGCAGCGCGTAGTACCGATCGAGGCCATGCTCGGCGATCGCCGCGTACACGATCTCGCAGCCGGTGCAGCAGAACGTCGACGCGCCACGCCCGCGCGGCACGGGCGTCTGGCAGTGCGCACAGCTGCGCTCGTCCGCGAGGCTCATGATCGGGGGCACGCGCGGTGGCGCGTCGCCGAGCTCGCCCCTCATGACCATGTTGGTCACGCGTTCACCCCGTGCTGGCAGTGCTGGCAGTGCGGCGCCACGACCTGATCGATGCCCGCATCGCGCCAGCGCATCGCGAGCGTGCCGAGCCCCAGGACCACCAGCGCGATCGCGGTCAGCTTGGGCACGCGCGCCCGGAGCCGCGCGAGGATGGGCGTCGCGAAGCGCATCAACCCGACCATCATCGGCACGGTCCCGAGCCAGAACGCGGCCATCACACCCGCCGAGGTCGCGAGGTCGCCGGTGCCACCGGCGATCACGACGAACGCCCACAGCCAGCCGCACGGCAGAAAGCCGGTCAGCATGCCGGTGCCGAACATGCGCTTGGCCGGGGAGGCGCGCCGGATCTGCACGAGGCCGCGCTGGAACGTGGTGCCGTGCGACGGTGGATCGAGCCCGACGACGAGCCCGCGGATCCCCCACGCGACGATCACCAGCGCGGCGATGATCGACGCGACGTGCTGGACGGCGCCGAGCTCGCCCGCGAGATCGAGCGCCCGGCCGAGCGCGCCGGCCGCGACCCCGAGGCCGGTGTAGGTGACGAGGCGGCCGACCGCGTGGACGAGGGCGAGGCGCGTCGAGCTCGGACCGTCGACGAGCTTGGTGAAGCCGCCGTCGCTCGCGACGCGGAGCTGGACGACGCGGCGGCCGTGGACGAACGACGCGCGCGGGACCTCCGCGAACAGCGTCATCGACAGCGTCTGGTGGGTGACGAGGGTGAGGCCGGCGTTGTCGCGCAGCGTGATGTCGGGCGTGCCGACGAGCGCGAACGCGTAGTGCTGCGGCGTCGTGAGCTCGTTCTCGAGCTTGATCCGGATCTGCGAGGCGACGCGATCCGGGGTGGGCAGCGCGATGAAGCTCGGGCCCAGGTGGCGCTCGATCCACACCTCGGTCGACGGCCGCGAGACGGTCGCCATCACGAGGAAGCTGATGACGACGACGAGGATCGCCGGATAGATCATCGTGCGCGCGCGCAGGAGCTTGCCGGGCAACCCGGCGAGCCGATCCTGCGAGCTGTAGCCGATGAGGTTGCGCGGCTTGCCGACCTTGTCCATCACGGTGTCGCAGGCATCGATGCACTGCGCGCAGCCGATGCACTCCATCTGCAGGCCGTCGCGGATGTCGATGCCGGTCGGGCAGGTCGCGACGCACGCGCCACAATCGACGCAGTCGCCCACCCGGGTCGGCGCGGCCGCGTCCTCGAGCACCTTGAGTGCCTTGAGCTTCGTCTTCTTCGGCTGGCCGCGCGGCTCGCCGCGGCGTGGATCGTAGGCGACGATGAGCGACTGCCGATCGAGCAGCACCGCCTGGAGGCGGCCGTACGGACACGCGAGGATGCAGGCCTGTTCGCGGAAGTAGCCGAAGTCGAACAGCATCAAGGCCGCGACCACGCAGACGAGCGTGAACCCGCCGACGTGATCGGCCGGGGACTCGATCAGCCAGTGCCGCAGCCGCGCGACGCCGACGAAGTACGCCAGGAACACGTTCGCGAGCACGAACGCGAGCACGGCGTAGATCGCCCACTTGACGACCTTGCGCGGCCGCGACTTCGCGAACCGGCGCGCGGGGCCCTCGAGCCAGCGCTCGATCGGGCGGAACACGTGCTCGAGGTAGACCGACTGCGGGCAGGCCCACCCACACCACACGCGCCCGAACATCGCGGTCACCAGGAAGACGGTGATGGCGATCGTGATGCCGAGGAGCATCAACACGAGCCCGTCGGTCGGCCGGAACACCGCGCCGAACATCGAGATCTCCCGCGTCAGCAGGTCGATCAAGAACGCCGGGCGACCGTCGATGGTGATGAATGGCAACGCGACGAACATGGCGATCAACGCGTAGCCGACGACCCGGCGCCAGCGCAGGAAGCGACCCCGCGCGAGCTTGGGCGTCAACCAGTGCCGCTTGCCGTCGGCCTCGAGGGTCGACAGCACGCGCTCCGATGGGAGGGGAGGGCTCATGGCGCGAACGCGGGGACGGGATTGCCCTGCGGCTCCTTGCCCGCGACGTTCTTGCCGCGCAGGCTCGAGACGAACGACGCCACGGCGACGAGATCCGTGGCGGGCAGCTGCGTGCCCCACGGCATCATCGCGGTGCCGGGGGCGCCGTCGCGGATCGTGTTGAACAGATCCTCGCGCTTGCTGCCGTGGATCTGGAACAGGTCCGTGAGGTTCGGGCCGATCAGGCCGCGGCCGTCGGGGGTGTGGCAGGTCGCGCACTTCGTCGTGAAGATCGTCTGGCCGCGTTCGACCATCGCCGGATCCCGCGCGCCCGCGGCGAGCTGGTCCTCGGAGGCCGACACCATCGCGGTGGACGAGGCCTCGTGCGTGGCCGACCACTCGAGCGCCGCGGCGCGGTAGGTCTGCTCGGGGGACGCGATCCAGTCCGTCTTGACGAAGATGATGAAGTAGACCAGCGCGTAGATCATCGAGCCGTAGAAGATCGCGCGCCACCAGCCGGGCAGCGGGTTGTCGTACTCGTGGATGCCGTCGTACTCGTGCTCGAGGACCTTGCCGGTGGTGGGGTTGTCGTCGCTCGACGTCGCAGCGGACGCCGTGGTGTCGTCAATCGCGGTGGAACTCACGACTCACCTCCGTCGTTGTCGAGCGGGAGCCGGGCCCACGCGTCGTGCTCGGCGCGGGACTGCATGAACATGCGCGTCACCACGGCGACGAACACGCCCACGAACAACACCAGCGCGAGCATGGTGAAGGTCGTCGGGGAGAGAGCGGAGACCCATTCGGAGAAGCGCGTCATTTGGCACCGTCCTTCGCGTGCATGAAGTCGACGCCGAGCCGCTGCAGGTAAGCGACCAGCGCGATGACCTTCTTGTCGGCGAGGCCCTTGGGGCCGCCGCCTGCTTCGATCGTGGTCGCGATCGCCTTGGCCTGCTCGGCCGCGATGCGCCCCGCCGCCGCCACCGTCTTGTCGTCGTACGGCACGCCCAGGGTCACCATCGCGCCGACGCGCGAGTCGATCGCTTC
>JAPLLF010000530.1 GCA_026387715.1 Pseudomonadota bacterium | reverse complement strand
CGGTGAGCTCACCGTGATCGGCTACCTGCAGCGGAGCGCGTTCGTCGACGGCTCGTGGTGGCCGTTTCACGAGTACCTGCTGTACGCGCCGGCGGTCGGGTTTCGCTGGCTGGTGTCGTCGGACTCGCACTGGAGCTACGTGCAGCCGATCGCGCCGGGCGTGGTGGCCGAAGCGGGCACCCCGGGTTCGCCGACGATCTACGACGGCGTCACGTTCGAGCAGTTCTCGGCCGCGTTCCTTCGCGTCGATGCGGTGTACGGCGAGTGCTACTGGCAGGTGAAGGTCGGCGAGCTCGTCGCGAGCGAGGACTTCATCGCGCCGCCGGCGATGATCTCGCGCGAGAGCACCAAGACCGAGACGACGTTCTCGCTGTCGACCTACCTCACCGTCGCCGAGGTCAAGCGGGCGTTCGCCGATGATCCCAAGGCGAAGGACGCGTACATCTCACCCGCCCAGGGGGTCGGCGCGAACCAGCCGTATCCGCTGCGCGGGTGGGGCTGGATCGCCGTCGCGGCGTTCGTGCTGCTCGCGTTCGTGGGCGGCGCGAAGGCGACGAGCTCGCACGGCACGATGATCGCGTCCCAGACCCTGGTCCTGGCGTCGCATGCGGGCGGGCTCACACCCGCGGCGGAGGTGGTGCCGACGATCGAGTTCTCGGAGAAGTTCCACGTCGCCGGCGGCAAGAACCTCGAGCTCTCGTTCGACGCGGGCATCCTCTCCAACAACTGGGTCTACGCGGCGGTCGATCTCGTCAACGACGCCACCGGGCAGGTGATCAGCGTCGACCAGAACATCGAGTACTACGCCGGGGTCGAGGACGGCGAGTCGTGGAGCGAGGGTGATCGGCGCGAGTCCACGGTGATCGTGCCGATTCCCGAGGGTGACTACGTGATGCGCGTCGAGGCCCAGCACGGCGGCAGCACCAACGAGGATCTCGTCGTCGAGGTGCGCCAGGGCGTGTTCCGCGGGCGCTGGTGGTTGCTGGCGGTGGGGTGCCTGCTGCTGCCGTTCGGTGCGGTCGCGCTGCACGCGCGCGGCTTCGACCGACGGCGCCGCGAGAACGCGAACCCCTACGCGACGAACCCGAGCAGCCCGAACAGCGGCGCGCTCGTCGACGATGACGATGGAGATGACTGATGGCCGATCCGAAACCCACCCCGCTGCCGGACCATCCGCCGGTGCCCAGGCCGCGGCGCTCGGCGTGGCTCTACGCCCTCGCGGCGCTGGGGCTCGTCATCAACGTCGGCTACTGGTCGCTCGCGCGGGCCGACTGGGAGCCGGGCGAGCCCGAGCGCAACGAGCTCGACCCCACCGTGCGTAGCTCGCCGGGCGGCTACCGCAGCTATCACTTCTGGCACAGCGGCTATCACGGAGGAAAGTAATGAAGCTCGAGAACCTCAGCGGCAACGTGATCACGACGGTGACGTTCGCGGGCATCGGCCTGGCGGTCTTCGCGGTCGCGTTCTACCTGATGACGAAGATCGCGCCGTTCTCCGTCCGCAAGGAGATCGAGGAGGATCAGAACGTGGCGCTCGCGGTGATCATGGCCGGCGTCATCATCGGGGTGTCGTTGATCATCTCGGCCGCGATCTCCGGTGGCTGACGTCTCGCCGGGAGAGGTGCCCGAGCCCCGGGTGCCCGCGACCGCGTTGTACGTCAACGTGTTCGTCGTCGCGATCTGCGGCCTCGTCTACGAGTTGCTCGCCGGCACGCTCGGCAGCTACCTGCTCGGCGACTCGGTCACGCAGTTCTCCCTCGTGATCGGGTTGTACCTGTCGGCGATGGGGGTCGGGGCGTGGCTGTCGCGCCGCCTCGAGACGCAGCTCGCCCGGCGGTTCCTCGAGATCGAGCTCGCGGTCGCCATCGTCGGAGGCGTCTCCGCGCCGGTGCTGTTCCTGGCGTTCGGCAAGGTCGTCCACTTCCAGATCGTGCTGCTCAGCTTCGTGAGCGCGATCGGCGTCCTCGTGGGGCTCGAGCTGCCGTTGCTCATGCGCCTGCTCGAGGGGCAGCTCGCGTTCAAGGATCTGGTCTCCCGCGTGCTGACGTTCGACTACATCGGGGCGCTTGCGGCGGCGTTGCTGTTCCCGCTCGTCCTCGTGCCCAAGCTCGGCCTCGTGCGCAGCTCGCTGATGGCGGGCGCGGCGAACGCGGTCGTCGCGCTGTGGGGAACGTGGCTGCTCGCGGAGCGGCTCGGCAAGGCCAAGTACGGCGTGCGGATCCGCGCCATCATCGTGCTGATCGGCATGCTCGTCGCGCTCGGGTTCGCCGACCGCTTCACGGCGTGGGCGGAGGACGAGATGTACGCCGACCCGATCGTGTTCTCCAAGACCACGCCGTACCAGCGCATCGTCGTCACCCGCGGGCGCGCCGGGTTCCAGCTGTTCCTCAACGGCAACCTCCAGTTCGCGAGCGCCGACGAGTACCGCTATCACGAGGCCCTCGTGCACCCGGCGATGGCGTCGACCGACGCCCCGCCGCGGCGCGTGCTGATCCTGGGCGGTGGCGACGGGCTCGCGTTGCGCGAGGTGCTGGCGCATCCCTCGATCGAGGCGGTCACCCTCGTCGATCTCGATCCCGCGATGACCACGCTCGCCACCCACTTCCCCCCGCTCGACGAGCTGTCGCGGCACTCGTTTCGCGACCATCGCGTGACCGTCGTCAACGACGACGCGATGGTCTGGGTCGACGAGCACCCCGGGCTGTGGGACGTGATCATCGTCGACTTCCCGGATCCGAACACGTTCGCGCTCGGCAAGCTCTACACGAAGCTGTTCTACAAGCGGCTGATCGGGCGGCTGTCGCCGGGTGGCGCGCTCGCGGTCCAGGCGACGTCGCCGCTGTTCGCGCGCCGATCCTACTGGTGCATCGTCGACACGATCGCGGCGGCGGGCTTCGCGGTGAAGCCGTACCAGGTGACGGTGCCGTCGTTCGGCGTGTGGGGGTACGTCCTCGCGCGGCGCGAGGCGTTCGAGCCACCCCGGCACGTGCCCGACGTCGCGCTCCGCTACCTCAACGACGCCGCGCTCGTGGCGCTGTTCACGATGCCGGCCGACATGACCCGCGTGCCGGTGGAGGTCAACCAGCTCGATAACCAGGCGCTCGTTCGCTACTACGAGCGCGAGTGGCGCAAGTGGGAGTAACCCGGCGCGAGTTCGTCACGATGCTGCTCGGCGGCGCGGCGGCCGCCGCGTGTGATCGCGCGGCCGGCGTGGCGCTGCCTCCGGGCACGCTCGTCGACACCGGGATGCAGCGCGCGCACGCCGTGATCCGCGACGGCGCGCCAGTCGTGCCGTCGACGTGGCGGCGGCATCGCGTCGCGGTCGTCGGCGGCGGCGTGGCGGGGCTCGGCGCGGCGTGGCAGCTCCGTCGCCGCGGGATCACGGACGTCGTCGTGCTCGAGCTCGACGCCGTCGTCGGCGGGACCGCGCGCGGCGGCGAGAGCGCCACGACCCGCTACCCGTGGGGCGCGCACTACATCGTCGCCCCGCGCCGCGAGCAGACCGAGCTCGTCGCGCTGCTCGGTGAGCTCGGCGCGATCGAGGGGCAGGAGGCCGACGGCACGCCGATCATCGACGAGGCGCTGCGCTGCCGCGAGCCCGAGGAGCGCGTGCTG
>JAPLLF010000758.1 GCA_026387715.1 Pseudomonadota bacterium | reverse complement strand
GCCACACCAGGTAGAACTGCTCCTCGACGGCGAGCGACCACGCGAAGTAGAAGATCACGCGCGGCTCGTCGAGCGAGACCATCCAGTTGGAGGTGTAGGTGGCGAAGTACGGCAGGTTCGCGAAGAACGCGCGCCCGGCGGGCTCGTGGCGTGCGGTGAGTCCGACGACCACCACGTAGAGCGCGAGCACGGCGAAGTAGAGCGGGAAGATGCGCAGCGAGCGCCGCACGTAGAAGCGCGCCAGATCGATCCCGCCGGACCGCGCGCGCTCCTGGATGAGCAGGCTCGTGATCAGGAAGCCGCTGAGGACGAAGAACAGCTGCACGCCGAGGTGGCCGCGCCCGAGCGGGCTCGCGGCGCCCGCCGCTGCTCCTCCCCCGTGGTGCGCGATCACGGCGAGGATGCTCAGGGCACGCAGGCCATCGAGGGCCGGGAGATGCTTGGGACGGGTGGACACGGCCCCGGTCGAATGCAGCCGCCGTTCCATGACCGCGCGGCTGTTGTCGCCGTGCCGTCCCCTCCACAATAGGGGTCGTGATGCCCGATCCGGTGCCGGCAGCGCTCGCGGGGAGCAGCGTGACGTTGCGCGGCGTGCGGAAGGAGTTTCCCGGTGGCGTGGTGGCGATCGACCCGATGGATCTCGACGTCGCGGCGGGCGAGTTCCTCGCGATCCTCGGACCGTCGGGCTGCGGGAAGTCGACGCTCCTGCGGATGATCTCTGGCCTCGAGCGTCCCACCGCCGGCACGGTCGAGGTGCACCGGCCATCGACGACGGGCCACGCGGGCCGGTTCGACATCGCGTACGTGTTCCAGGACGCCCACCTCCTGCCGTGGCGCACCGTGCTGAGCAACGCGGCGATGCCGCTCGAGCTCCGCGGGATCGGGCGCGCGGAGCGGCAGGCGCGCGCTGCCGACGCGCTGGCGAACGTGGGGCTGGGCGACGCGCTGGCACGCTATCCCAACCAGCTGTCGGGCGGCATGCGCATGCGCGTGTCCCTGGCGCGCGCGATGGTCACCGATCCGACGTTGCTGCTGCTCGACGAGCCGTTCGCGGCGCTCGACGAGATCACGCGCCAGCGCCTGGACGAGCAGCTCCGCGAGCTGTGGCAAGCGCGGCGGATGACGGTGATCTTCGTGACCCACTCGACCACCGAGGCCGTGTTCCTGGCGGACCGCGCCGTGGTGATGAGCAAGCGGCCGGGACGGATCATCTCCGATCGCGCGGTGGCCCTCGCGCCCGCCCGCGTCGGCGCGCTGCGCGGGACCGCGGACTTCGTCCACGAGACCCGGATCGTCTACGAGGCGCTCGAGCGCGGCGAGGCCTCCGCATGAAGGCGTTCCTCCAGCGGTGGGGGACGGCCTACGGGCCGCCGCTCGTCGTCCTGATCGTCGGCACGCTGCTGCTCGAGGCGTACGTGCGGTGGACGCACGTGCCGATCTACCTCGCGCCGCGACCGTCGGACGTGATCCTCACGCTGCACCGCGAGCGGGCCTACCTGCTGGCCGCGTCGTGGAGCACGGCGAAGGCCGCGCTGGTCGGCTTCGGGTTGAGCGCCGGGGTCGGCGTGGCGATCGCGCTCGCGCTGGCGTCGTCGGCCTGGGTGCGGCGCGCGTTCTATCCGTACACCGTGTTCTTCCAGACCGTGCCGATCATCGCGATCGCGCCGATGCTCTCGATCTGGCTCGCGCCCGGGCTCAAGGCGGTGGCCGCGTGCGCGTTCATCGTGTCGGTGTTCCCGGTCATCGCCAACACGCTGGCCGGCTTGATCGCGACGGATCCCGCGCTGGTCGATCTGTTCCGCCTCTACGGCGCGAGCCGCACCGCGGCGATGCTCAAGCTGCGGTTCCCCGCGGCGCTCCCCAACGTCTTCATCGGCCTGCGGGTGGCGGCGGGGCTCGCGGTGATCGGGACCGTGGTGGCGGAGTTCCTCGTCGGCGAGCTGGGCGAGGAGCAGGGGCTCGGCGTGGTCATCGTCGGCGCGAGCCACAACGGCCACAGCGACCGCGTGTTCGCGGCCGTCTTGCTGGCGTCGGCGCTGGGGCTGACGATGTTCGGCGCGGTGAACCTCGTGGCGCGGCGGGTGCTACGAAACTGGCATGCGTCGGCGCGCACGTGAGGTGGACCTGATGATGAGGAGTGATCGCATGCGAGCTCGACGTGTCGTTGGAAGGATCGGCCTCTTGCTGGTGCTGCAGGCCGGCGTGGGATGCAAGCAGGACCCTGCGGTCGGCGATCCGAGCGTGAAGGCCGTCTCGCTCACGCTCGACTGGGTTCCCGAGCCCGAGTTCGGTGGGTTCTACGCCGCGCGCGAGGCGGGGGCGTTCCGCGCGCAGGGCCTCGCGGTGGACATCAAGCCGCGCGGGCAGGGCGAGACCTGGAAGCTCGTGGCGCAGGGCGTGACCGACTTCGCCACGACCGCGGCCGATCAGGTGCTCATCGCGCGCGAGCAAGGCGCCGACGTCGTCGCCATCTTCGCGGTCTACCAGACCTCGCCGCAGGGGATCATGGTCCACCAGGCGCGCGGGTTCGCCAGGATCGACGACGTGTTCACCCACCCCGGCACGCTCGAGGCCGAGGACGTGACGTGGCTGAAGTTCCTGCGGCGCAAGTTCCCGGACGCGCCGATGAAGCTCACGAGCAACTCGCCGGGCATCGCGACGTTCCTCGCCAACCCGGAGCTGTCCAAGCAGTGCTTCGTCACCAGCGAGCCGCTGCAGGCGCGGACCGCGAGCAGCGATCCGCAGACCTTCCTCATCGCGGACGCGGGCTACAACCCGTACACCACCGTCGTGATCGCCCGCGGCGAGATGGTGCGCAAGGATCCGGCGACGATCCGGAAGATGATCCTCGCGATGCGCGCCGGGTGGCGGGCGTACGTCGACGATCCGGCGGCGACCAACGCGGTGATGGGCAAGCTCAACCCCGAGATGGACGCGTCGACGTTCGCCGCGTCGGCGGGCGTGCAGAAGCCGCTGATCGAGACGGCGGAGACCCAGCGGACCGCGCTCGGGGAGATGACCGCCGCGCGCTGGCAGACCCTCGGCCAGCAGCTCGTCGAGCTCGCGATCCTCAAGGTGGCGGCGCCCGCCGAGGCGGCGTTCGTGAGCCTCGATCGGCTGCCCGCGAAGTAGCCGCGTGGTGGATCGGTCGGCTTGACAACCTGTGGGATGCCTTCGATCGTGCGCCGATGCACAAGCTCACGAACGTCCTGCTGATCGTGGTCGCGGTCGCCGGTTGCAAGAAGAAGTCGACCGACACCTGCGAGGCCGTCATCCCGGCGATGCTGGATCGCCAGACCGCCGCGGCGATGAAGGATCCCGCGACGAAGCTGACCCCCGAGGAGCAGAAGGCGCTCGAGCCCACGCGCAAGAAGTTCGCAACCGACGCGATCAAGGCCTGCGTCGACGACAAGTGGTCCGCGGACGTCCTCGCGTGCGCGCGTACCGCGACGTCGGAGGCCGACACCAAGAAGTGCGAGGCGATGTTGACGCCCGCGCAGAAGGCCACCGTCGACAAGCTGATGGGGGAGGGACCCAGCGACGGCAAGCCGGCGGGCGACAAGCCGGCGGATGACAAGCCGGCGGGCGACAAGCCGGCGGGCGACAAGCCGGCGGACCCGCCCGCGGGTGACAAGCCTGCGGTCGACGGCAGCGAGGCGCAACTCCAGCTCAACCGGCTCGGCAAGAACGTGAAGACGTTCTACGCCACCGAGGCCAAGTTCCCGACCGGCGAGAGCCCGCTGACCCCCGCGGAGGACTGCTGCAAGAGCCCGGATCACCTGTGCGCCGTCGCTCCCGCGGCGTGGGCGACGCCCGGGTGGCAGGCGTTCGACTTCGTGATCTCCGAGCCGCACCGGTTCCGCTATAGCTTCAAGAGCGACGGCACGACGTTCACCGCGCAGGCCGTCGGCGATCTCGCGTGCGACGGCCACCCGGTCACGTACACGCTCGAGGTGCACGCCGAGGCGGGCAACCCGACGATGTCGATCACGGAGCCACCCGCGCCCTGACGACGCCGCTCGGCGCCGCCGTGGTATCGCTCGGGGGTGGCACCGCTCGCACCTGCTCCGGATCGCCTCGTCGAACATGGCCAGCAGCACCTCGGGCGGTTCGCGGGCCCACCGGGCCAGGTGAACCTGCTCGACGCGCCGTACCTCCGCCTGCCGCGCGCGCTCCGGCGCTGGCGCCTCAAGGAGTGGCAGGCCGTCCAGCTCACCGGGCCGGGCGTGTTCGTCAACCTCGCGCTGTTCGACGCGAAGCTGATGTCGCTGCTCCAGGCCAAGATCTACGAGCACGCTCGCGACGCCAAGATCGTCCACGAGTGGAAGCTCCGGCCCGGCGCGTTCGCGGTCGCCGATCAGCTGCTCGCGTCGACCACGAGCTACCGCGATCGCCGCGGCTCGCTCGCGTTCGACAACCAGCTCGCGCAGGGTCGCATCGCGATCACGATCGATCTGCACGCGACGCGCGCGCTGCCGGCGGTGGTGGGGCGGCTCGTGGTGCACGGCGATCGCGGCGCCTCGCACGTCGCGAGCCTGCCGTTCGCGGGCGCGGTCGGCATGTACTCGCACAAGGGGATGTTCCCCGTCGAGGGCGAGCTCGCCGTCGGCGATCGCCGGTACGTGCTCACGACGGCGGACTCGCTGGCGTTGCTCGACGATCACAAGGGCTACTACCCGTACGTGATGCGCTGGGACTGGGTGACCAGCGCGTGCCACGTCGACGGCCAGGCCCGCGGCTTCAACCTGACCCGCAACCAGTGCCGCGACCCCGAGCGCAACAACGAGAACTGCGCGTGGCAGGGCGATCGCATCGGCCTGCTCCCGGCGGTCGAGTTCGAGCGCGAGCGCGCGCGCCAGCCCGGCGAGGTCTGGACGATCCGCGATCGCGCGGGCCGCGTCGATCTCCGCTTCGAGCCGACCGTGCCCGGGGACGTGAGCGTCAACGCGGTCGTCGTGCACAGTCGCTACCGGGGGCCGTTCGGTCGGTTCTCCGGGCGCCTCGAGCCCGAGGGGCTGCCGGCGATGACGATCGATCGCTGGTTCGGGATGGGGGAAGACTTTCACCTACGCTGCTGAGGTACCTCGGGGCGTCACGGAAGGTGTGACGCGGTCGTCACCTCGACCGCCCCGGCATCGCTGATTTCTTCGAGCCTCTGGGCTGATGTGCGATGCTCGACGAGGTCGTGGGAGGGATCGGCCAACCGTTGGCGGGGGATAGCCTTCGCGAGAGCGAGGCCCGCTTTCGTGCCTTGTTCGAGCAGGCCGCCGTGGGCGTGGCGGAGTTCGAGAACTCCACGGGGCGCTTCGTGCGCGTCAACCAGCGCTACGCCGACATCGTGGGGTATCCGCGAGGAGATGGAGCGGCTCACGTTCCAGGAGATCACCCACGCCGACGACCTGGCGGTCGGGCTCGCGACGATCGCGAACCTCACCTCGGGCGATACGCGCGCGGTGTCGCGCGAGAAGCGCTACATCTCCAAGAACGGCGAGATCGTGTGGGTGAGCCTCGAGATCTCGCCGATGCACGTGCCCGGGATGCGGTCGACGCACTCCATCGCGGTCATCCAGGACATCACGGCGCGCAAGCTCACCGAGGATGTTCAGTCGTTCCTCGCCCACAGCGGCTACGAGCGGTCCGGGGTGGACTTCTTCGATGCGCTCGTGCGGCGGCTCGCGGAGCGCCTCGACATGGAGTACGCGTTCGTCCACCGGCTCGAGCGGGCCGGGACCTACGCGCGCTCCGAGGCGTGCTTCGCCGATGGTCACCGGATGGATCCCGTCGAGTATCTCCTCGCAGGAACGCCCTGCGGCGAGCTGCTCGCCCGCGAGGTCTGCTCGTTTCCGAGCGGCGTCCAGCAGCTGTTTCCGGACGACGTGGTGCTGGCCGAGTGGGGGATCGAGAGCTACGTCGGCATCCGCCTGCAGGGGTACGACGGCGAGCCCATCGGCTTGCTCAGCCTGCTCGGCCGCAAGCCCCTCAAGCGGCCGCTGCTGGCCGAGCTCGCGGTCAAGCTGGTGGCCGTTCGCGCCAGCGGCGAGCTCGAGCGCCGGCGCGCCAGCGAGCGCGAGCTCGTCGAGCGCGCGCGGGCCGACGCCGAGCACGAGCGCCTCGAGGTCCAGCTTCGTCAGGCCCAGAAGATGGAGGCCGTCGGGCAGCTCGCGGGCGGCGTGGCCCACGACTTCAACAACATGCTCAGCGTGATCCTCGGCTTCACCGAGGAGGCGTTGCTGACGCTACCCCCGGACGCCCCGGCCAGCGCGGATCTCCGCGAGGTGCTCACGGCGGCGACCCGCTCGGCGGACCTCACGCGTCAGCTGCTCGCGTTCGCGCGCAAGCAGACGATCTCGCCGCGGCGCCTCGACCTCAACGACGCCATCGCGCAGATGCTGACGATGCTGCGTCGCCTCATCGGCGAGCACCTCACGCTCGTGTGGAGGCCGGCCGGTGGCGCGTGCCTCGTCCACATGGATCCGGGACAGATCGACCAGATCCTCACGAACCTCGTCATCAACGCCAGCGACGCGATCGCGAGCACCGGGACGATCACGATCGAGACCACCACCGTGGTGGTGGCGGCGCGATCGCCGCGGCCGCATCCGGACGCCGTGCCCGGGCCGTACGTCGTCCTCACCGTGCGGGACGACGGGTGCGGCATCGACGAGGCGACCCGCGAGCGGATCTTCGAGCCGTTCTTCACGACGAAGCCCCAGGGGCAGGGGACGGGGCTCGGGCTGGCGACCGTGTGGCATCACCAAGCAGAACGGCGGCTTCATCGACCTGGTGACGGCCCCGGGCCGTGGGGCGGCCTTCCAGGTCTATCTCCCCGCGAACGCGACGGCCCCGCTCGGCGTCGTCCCGGCGCCGAAGGTGCGAGTCGCGATGGCGCGGCGGACGGCGCTGCTCGTCGAGGACGAGGGCGCGCTCCTCGCGCTGAGCCGGCGGATGCTCGAGCGCTGCGGCTTCGACGTGCTGTCGACGAGCAACCCGACCGATGCCGTCGCGCTGGCGGACGCTTACCAGGAGCGGATCGATCTCCTGATCACCGATGTCGTGATGCCCACGATGAGCGGCGTGGAGCTGTACCAGCGGTTGCGCGCGACCTCACCGGCGATGAAGTGCTTGCTCATCTCCGGCTACCCGCTCAACGTGCTCGCGCGTCGCGGCGTGCTCGATCCGAGCGTCCCCTTCCTCCCGAAACCCTTCACGTACGACGCGCTCGTCGCGAAGCTCCAGGAGTTGCTGGAGCACGCGTAGCGGCTACGCGGCGACCGCGGTCTCGGTGACGCGACCCCAGTGGGTCGGGCCGGCGACGCGCTCGACCTCGGCGCGCAGCTCGGGCGACAGCCCGACCGCGAACGCGGCCTCGGCTGCCAGGAACAGCGGGCCGATCAAGAGGTTGCCGAGGTCGTCGAGGAACGCGGGCTTCTTGCCCTCGAACTTGTGCCCCAGCAGCTGGATCGCCCAGCCGCCGATGAACAACGTGCTCGACGCCGCGGCCCACACCGGGAGCGGCATCGCCGCGATCGCGCTGCCGAGCGCCGCGGTCGCGCCGAGCGCCCAGGTCATCACCCGACCGTAGTCGGGGTCGAGCGCGCGGTAGTAGCGCGTGGCGAGCAGGGTCGCACCGACCGCCGCGTTGACCGGGCCGACGCCGATCCGCGCGAGCAGCGCCTGGGTCCCGACGACGATCATCGGGATGCCCACGGCGTGGGTCGCGATGTTGCGCTGGTCGCGGTGATAGCGCGCGTAGTCGGTCAGGTGTTCGGCAAGGGTCTTCATCTGGTTATTTTATACTAGCCCAAGATCCGCGTTACCCGCGAAGCTCGATTGTGTGGTGGAGGCCTCACGATCCCTTCGCGAGCGCGCGACCGATGGCATCGAGGATCGCCTCGGGCCCGGCGGGCTTGGTCAACCAGCCATCCACCAGCTCGCTCGGCGTGGTGACGCCTCCGGTGAACGCCACCACGCGCGTCGTCGCGCTCGTGCGCCGGATCACCTCGACGACCTCGCGCCAGGACGTCCCGGGCATGTTGAGGTCGAGCAAGACGGCGTCGATCGCCGGTGGGGTGGCGAACGCGGCGATCGCCTGCGCGCCGTGCTCCGCGCTCCGCACGCGGTAGCCGTCGTCGGCCAGCACGGCCATCACGGCCGTCCGGACGGCCTCGTCATCGTCGACGACGAGCACCACGCGCGCGGTGGAAGATGCCGTGGTGGGCTCGCCGCTCGCCGCCGGGATCACGAGCGAGAAGCACGCGCCGCCGCGGGGCGCGGGCTCGTAGCGGAGGCTGCCGCCGTGCTCGCGCGCGATCGCGTAGGCTGTCGACAGCCCGAGCCCGGTGCCTCGGCCCAGGTCCTTGGTCGTGAAGAACGGATCGAACAGCCGCTCGCGGGCCTCGTCCGCGACGCCCGGGCCGTTGTCCTCGACGGTGATCACGATCGCCGCACCTTCGTCGGAGGCCGCGGTCGCGCGGATCGTGACCGTCGGATCGCGCACGCCTTCGACCGCGTCCCGGGCGTTGAGCAGCAGGTTGAGCAACGCCTGCTCGAGCTGGCCCGGGTCGACGAGGACCTCGGGCAACCCCTCCGCGAGCTCGATCTCGAGCGCGATCCCATGGCCGAACGTCGGCCGGCACAGCTGGAGGGTGCGCTCGACCAACGTGCTGGCGGTCTCGCGCGTGCGCGCGTTCGGGCGGCTTCGACCGGCGAAGAACAGGAGCTGCTGGACGAGCTCCGCCGCGCGCGAGGTGGCCTCCGCGGTGCGCCGGACCAGCGGGATCGAGGTCGGCTTGACCTCGCGCTCGACGATCGCCAGGGTCGGCATGATCGCGGCGAGGACGTTGTTGAAGTTGTGCGCGATCCCGGCGGTGAGCTGCCCCACGGCCTCGAGCCGCTGCGTCTGCCGCGCGCGCGCCTCGTGCTCGCGTCGGATCGTGATGTCCATGACCGTGCCGAGCAGCGCCACGATGTGACCCTGCTCGTCGATCACGGGGGAGCCCGTGATCGCGACCCAGCGGACCTGGCCCTCCGGTCCGAACACCCGGTTCTCCGAGGCGTACGATCGCCGCTCGGTCATGGCCGCCCGGGCGGCCTGATCCGCGGCCGCACGATCGTCGGGGTGGATCTTGGTGGTCGTGAACGCGAGCGCGTCGACGCGCCCGTCGGGCAGGCCGTAGATCGCGCGCGCCCGCTCGTCGAATTCGAGGACCCGCGTCTGCATGTCGAGCCGCCACGTCCCCATGCCCGCGGCGTCGAGCACGAGCGAGAGGCGGTGCTCGCGATCGCGCAGGGCCTCGTAGAGCTCCCACTCCTCCGACACGTCGCGGGTGATCACCGCGAGCGCGATCGGCGTGCCCTGCCGCTCGATCGGGGCGACCCAGTTCTCGTAGCGCGAGCGCGGGCCGCGCTTGCCGGGGCCGTACCCGACGACGCGGTCGGGCTGGCCGGTGCGGAGCACGCGCGCGAACGTGGCGCGCATCTCGTCGCGATCGGCCGGCGTCGCGTAGTCGACGAGGGACGTGCCCAGGATGTCGCCGAGCGCACGTCCCGGCGAGATGCGATTGATCCACAGGATCCGATGCTCGGCGTCGAGCAGGAGGAGGGTCGCGGGCATGCTCGAGGTGACCGCGCGCACGAGGTCCCCGCTGAGGTCGGGGGCGCCCTCCATCGTGGACGCCAGGCCTGCGATCATCTCGACCAACGCGCGGTCTTGCGCCGTCCCGTAGTTCGCCAAGCGCGGACTGTATGCGACATCGTCGTCGGGGACCACCGCGTCACGCCGCGCGGTCGCCGACGGCGCGCACCAGATGGAGGACGGTCGGCCCGGGGGTCTCGACCAGCTCGTTGTGGCCGAGCACGCCGCGCGTGCGCAGCGCGAACGTCTGCGGATCGAGCTCGTCGAACGTGAGCTCCTCGAGCATCCCCTCGATCGCCTTGCCGAGCAGGCGGTGCGGATGGGCGTGGATCGGCGTGACCGCACCCGGCTCGCGGCAGATCGCGACCAGCGCCCAGCCCGTCTTGCCCTCCCAGTACGTCACCCAGCGGCAGCCCTCGCCGTGGGGTAGCGGGCTCTCGCGCACCGGGATCAGCTCGCCGATCGCCGGGTGGACCTGGTGGATGACCTTGTGCAGCGCCGCGTCGTCGAGCGCGCGCGCGGCCTCGAGCAGGTCGAGCACGCGCTTGGCCTCGGCGAGGGCGAGCGGGGCGCCCGCCGCGAACCGCGCGAGCAACGCGCGATCCCGCTTGGTCGTCGAGGTCGCCAGGCGGTGCGCCACGATCGAGGCCGCCAGGCCACCCGCGCCGATGAGCACCGCCCCGAGGTGCGCGCCGCGCGCGGCGAGCGCGATCATCCCCAGCGTCAACGAGGCGATCGTCACCGACGCGGCCCCTCCGACCACCGCGGCGCGCGCGCCGGTCGCGAACAGCGTGCGGACCACGAGGTGCAGGCCGATGCTCGCGGCGACCGTGCTCATCGCGACGTCGACGACGACCTGGTCGACCTCGAGCACCGCCGCCCACGCCGGCGCGGCCGCGAACGCGCGGTCGCCGAGCGCGCGCACCACGGCGAGCGCGAGGTAGCCGAGCACGAACTTCGGCAGGTGCTCGAGGAGGCTCGTCCGGTCGTGCTTGGGACCCTGTTCGCGCCGGATCAGCGAGAACACCACCAGCGTGGGCGCCAGCATGAGCACGCGCCCCGACTTGGCGGCGGCGGCCATCACGCCGCCGGTGCCGCCCATCTGCGCGCCGACCGCGAGCGCGCTCGACAGATCGTTGACGGCGAGGCCGCTCCAGATCCCGGCCGACGTGGGATCGAGGCCCACGAGCATCGCGATCGGGCGGAAGCACACGAGCGCGACGACGCTGAACAGGAACATCACGGCGATCGCGACGCCCTGCTCCTCGCGGTGCGCCCCCGCGATCGGCGCGATCGCGTTGACCGCCGAGGCGCCGCAGATCATCGTGCCGCCGGCGAGCAGATCCGTCAGCGGTCGTCGCAGCCCGAGCGCCGCGCCCAGCGCCTGGGCGACGAAGAACGCGCTCGGGATCGCGAACACGCCGACGCCCACGATCAGCTCGAGCTCGCCGTGGTGAAACAGCGCGGTCTGGACCTTGAGCCCCATCGCGATGATGCCGAGCCGCAGCACCCACTTGCCGCAGAACCGCAGCCCCGGGGCGTAGCCATCGGGCTCGCGATCGGGGCCCGGCAGCTCGAGGCCGAGGGCCCGCCGCAGCGGCGTGTTGAGGATCACCACGCCGAGGAGCAACGCGAGCAGCACGTCGGAGAGGTACGGCGACGGTGGCAACAGGCGCACGAGCACGTGCGCCACGCCGCCGAGCACGAGCGCGAGCCCGAGCCCGCGCGCCTCGGCACGTCGCGGGATCCATTGCCGTCGACTCATCCTCGACTCGTCACGCCGGGCCGGTCGGCAAGCCGAGGAGGCGCCACGTGACCATGCCGCCCGCGAGGTTGGCGACCTGCGGGACGCCCGCGCTCGCCAGGATCTGCGCGGCGAGGGCGGAGCGCCGGCCGGTCTGGCACACCACGATCACCGGCCGGTCCCTCGGGACCTCGCCGGCGCGCGCGCGCAGCTCGTCGAGCGGGAGCAGCTGCGAGCCGTCGAGGTGGCCGAGCTCGGCGTGAAACTCCGCGGCGCTGCGGACGTCGACGACGTGGACGTCGGCGCGGTGCTGCGCGACCCACTCGGGTGGGATCTCGGGCTGGCCCGCGTAGGTCATGACGACCGGGCCCCACGCGGGGGTGGTCGGCGACTTGCCGCCCTCGGGCTCGCCGCCGCGCAGGTTCGCCGGCACCGCGATCGCCATCTGCTTGGGGTGCGGCAGGCCGAGGTTCCGCATGTAGCCCACGAAGTCTTCCTCGCGCGCGTCGCCGCCGATGCGCGGGTTGTAGCGTCGCTCCTCGCCGATCGTGCTCAGCGTCCGCCCCTGGTAGTCGTGGCCGGGGTAGACGACGCAGCTGTCGGGCAGCGTGAACAGCTGCTCGCGGATCGATCGAAACAGCAGGTGGGCGCTGCCCTGCTGGAAGTCCGTGCGGCCGGCGCCGCGGATCAGGAGCGCGTCGCCGGTGAACACCCGCGCGCGATCGGCGGTGACGAACGAGACGCAGCCGTCGGTGTGACCGGGCGTGGCGCGGACCTCGAGGGCCTCGCTCCCGAACGTCACCTGCGTGCCGTGGACCAGCGGCACGTCGACGTTGCGCGCGTGGTAGCTCGGCGACATCCCGAGCTGGCTCCCGAAGGCTTCCTTCATCAACCACGCCCCGGTCACGTGATCGGCGTGGCAGTGCGTCTCGAGCGTGTACCGCAGCGTGAGCTCGAGCTCGCGGATCAGCGCGGCGTCGCGGGCGTGCTGCTCGAACACCGGAACGATCAGCACCGCCTGGCGGGTCTGCTCGTCGGCGAGCAGGTACGAGTAGGTCGAGGAGGACGGGTCGAAGAGCGGTCGGACGTTCATCGCGGCCCAGCGTTGTCTCACGGTGGAGGTCGGTTGACCTACTCCATCACGGCGACGTAGCGCACGAACAGCTCGGGGTGGGGGGCCTCGCGCTGGTCGCCGACGCGCGCGTTCGGGAACGCGGCGACGAGCTTCTTCGCCATCGCGGCGCCGAGCCGGTTGCGCGCGAGATCTAGCGACGCGAGGTGTCCGAGCGCCGCCTTCGCCGCGGGCGCGAGCAGGAGCTCGGCGGTCGCGTCGTCCAGGGTCCCGCCCGAGAGGTCGAGGGTCTCGAGAGCCGCGAGCCGCGGGTGGGCGAGCAGCATCGCGCACAGCTCGCCGTCGAGCATCGCGCTCTGGATCCCGAGGTGCTTCACCGTGGCCGGGAGCGCGTCGATGAACCCGCCGAGCTCGGCCGCGGAGATGCTGCGGTTCACCTCGTGCACCTCGAGCTGCTCGAGGTCCCCGCCGTCGTACGTCTCGGGGTAGTCGGCGAAGCCGTCCTCGGCGGGATACAGATCGTCGAGGATGCAGTACGCCGAGCCGCCCAGCCAGACCGAGAGGCGCTCGAGCTTGGGGAGCCGCGAGCTCGTGATCGCGTCGAGATCGGCGCGCCCCACCATCGCGAAGCGCACCTCGAGCTCGACGAGCGCGGGCAGGTCGAGCGTGCCGGGCTCCTCGTGGGGCCAGCCCGTGAGCTCGAGGCGCCGCAGCCCCGCGAACGAGGTGTTGAGGGCGGTGTAGCGCGGCATGCGCAGGTACGCGGACGCCGCGGGCGCGGGCCAGCCGCCGAACCCGAGGTGCGTGACGCGGTCGCCCGTCGGGCCCGCGATCGCCTTCGCGATCGCGGCGAGGGTCTCGTCGGTCCACGGATCGACGATGTTCTCGCTCGAGCTGTCCCAGTCGCGGTGGGTCTGGAACCTCGCCGGGATCGCGTTGACCACGACGCCCTCGATCATGTGCGCGACGGGCTGCGCGAGGAGCGCGTCGATCGCCGCGACCATCGACGCGGCATCCGTCGACGTGCCGATCGTCGCCGTGCGCACGAAGCCGAGGTGCCAGACGAATCGCGAGTGCGGATGGAGCGCGGCGGGCCCGAGGAGCGCCTGGCCGCGGTCGGCGAGCAGCGCGGCGGCGGCCTGGTCGAGCGCCGCACGTTGCTTCGCGGACGCCGTCGTCGCGTTGTAGTGGATCGCGACGAGCTCGCCCCACGGATCGCCGTGCGACTGGAGCCAGTCCGCGAACACGAGGTAGGCCGGATCGTCGGCGAGGCGCGGCAGCTCGGCGAGCTTCCCGGCGAGCTCGGCCGGACCGACCTGCGCGACGGAGGTCGCGGCCGCCGGGGCGCCGAGCTCGAGGTAGCCCTTGGCGAGGGCCTGGTGGACCTGCTCGTCGAGCGCGCGCCGGGCCTCGTCGACGGAGCCGGCGTCCTTGGCGGTGAGGTGGGCCCCACCCGCGCTGGTGCCGAACCGCGTCATCACCGTGGTGCCTTCGAGCCAGAGCTCGTAGAACCGGGTCGATCCGCCGTCGACCAGCTCGAGGATTCGCTTCGTCGTCATCGGAGGACACGATATCTTCGCGTGCGCCGATGGTGAAACGAACCGTGCAGAAACCGATCGCGAAGAAGGCGAAGCAGGCGGCGAAGAAGGCCGCGCCGGCGAAGAAGGCCGCGCCGGCGAAGAAGGCCGCGCCGGCGAAGAAGGCCGCGCCGGCGAAGAAGGCCGCGCCGGCGCCGTCGAAGAAGCCGGCGAAGAAGCCGTCGAGGAAGCCGGCGAAGAAGGCCGCGCCGGCGGCAACTCCCGTCCATCAGGGGACGTCGACGATCCGGTATGCGTCGTCGACCGAGCCCGACTACGGGGTCGCGACGCGCGACGCCGAGCAGCGCGACGCCCACCAGAAGCCGTTTCGCAAGCTGTTCGAGAAGTGCAAGACGATCGATCAGCTCGCCGCGCTCGTCGCGAAGCATCGGAGCACCTACGCGTCCGTCCCGTGGGTCGGATGGATCTGCGCCGGGCCGGCCGGTGATCGCCGGTGGACCGGCGACGTCGACGCGCCCGACGTGACGCAGCAGCGGCGACTCGCCGCCGTGCTCGGCGAGCTCATCGAGGGTGGTGCCGAGCTCGCGCGCACGGCGCCGATCCCGCCGCGCGGATCGTCTATCCGATGTGGACGTCGGAGGCCGGGCCGTTCGCGGGCTACGAGGTCACCGCGTCCGCGCTCGACAACGCGCTCACCACCGCCACCGAGCATCCCGCGTTCCTGGGCGCGATCCTGCCGCACGTGCAACCGGGCGTGCTCGAAGATGCCTACCTGCGGCACGCGATCGGGACCCTCCGGTCCGACCGCGAGCTCGATCGGTTCGGCGCGATCGTCGATCAGGCCGGCGCGCTCGACCGCGTCGTCACCAAGCTCGGGGACACCGCGAGCGGCGCGCTCGTCCACTTCGTGTGCGAGCCCGAGGTGCGCGTCGCGTACCTCGAACACGTGATCGCGCGCGTCGACGTGAACCAGCCGTTGCCGCAGGCGCTCGTGGTCCTGGTCCCGATCCGCTGGGGCGTCACGCCCTCGGTCCGGCTGCGCGCCGGCTCGACGCCGCTCGACCTCGTCGAGACGATCCTCGCGTTCGTGACGACCGCGGAGGCGAGCCACGCGAGCAAGCCGAACGACCAGCATCGCGCTGACACCGCCGCGATGATCCGCACGCTCGCCGAGGCCAAGCGCGAGCTCCTCCTCGCGCGGGGCGCGATGCGCGGCGCGGCGACGGACGTGCTCGATCTGCCCCCCATCCTCGCCGAGACCGCCACGCAGCTCCTGCGGCTCGCGACGCTGATCGGCGCCGACGCCGCGGCGATCCGCGCGGCGGTGGGCACGCTCGACGCCGGCGGGATGGGGCCGTGGGGCTTCCTGCACGAGGTCGTGTCGCGGTTCGAGCAGGAGCTCGTGTCGCCGGCGCTGACCTCGCCGGCGCTCGCGCGGCTGCTGGCCGCGTTCACGACCGACGCGTGGTCCAACCAGCTCGATCGCTCGGACCTGCCGGCCGCTCGTCGGGCCAGCGCCTCGCTCGCGATCGAGTTCGCGACGGACGACGATGCGCGCATGCTCGCGGTCAAGACCGATCGCGGCACCGAGATCTGGCAGCTCGCCGGCGACACGGTCACCGTCGTCGCGCCGTCGGTGCCCGCGTACCTGGAGGCCGAGATCGATCGCTGGCAGCGCTGACGGTGGCGACTCGCGCTACCGTGTGCGCGTGGACGAGCTGCTCGAAGCGATCATCGCGGCGCCCGACGACGATGCGCCGCGACGTGTGTACGGGGACAAGCTGCTGGAGGCGGGCGAGCCGCAGGGCGAGCTGATCCACCTCCAGTGCGATCTCGCCGCGGGTGGGCTCGCGCGCGACGAGGCGGTGCGGCGGCGCGTGCGCGCGCGCGAGCTCCTCGCCACGCACGCCGCGCGGTGGACCGCGGGGCTCGCCGGGATCGTCGAGGAGGCTCACTTCGCGCGGGGGTTCGTCGACGAGGTCCGCGTCGCCGCCGCGCCGTGGATCGCGCGTGGGCCCGAGCTGTTCGCGGCGGCGCCGGCGTTGCGCGGGGTGATGCTGTCGGGGCTGTACGTGCGCGCCGCGGACGTCGGCGGGCCCGCGGCGGCGCGCGGCTTCCTGCTCGACACGTTCGCGCGGGCGGTCGCGTCGCCAGCGGTGCAGTCGCTGGAGGGGTTTGGATATGTCGCGCCCGGCTACGAGCACCGCGAGTATCAGTGGGAGATGTCCGACGAAGCGCACTGGCTCGGCGACCAGGCCCTCGGCGACGTGCTGGCTGCCGACATCGGCCATCTCCGCGCGCTCTCGATCGACACGTTGGACTGGCATGGCACGCGCGCGCTGGCGCAGGCGCCCCTGGGCCGACTGCAACGGCTCGTCGTGCACGACGCCAAGGACGACGGGGCGATCGTCGACGCGCTCGATCCGGCGGTGATCACGAGCCTGGGGTTGTCCGGAACGCCCTGGCAACTCGCGAAGCTCGTCAACCTGCGCGAGCTCGCGATCGGGGACTGGCCCGCGGGCTCGGCGTCGCTCCCGCCACGGCTGGTGCGCCTCGCGGCGCGGCAGGCGTCCTTCCACGCCGTCACCGTGCAGGCGCTGCTCGAGCGCCCCGAGCTGGCGGGCCTCGTCGAGCTGACGCTGTCCGCGTTCCACCTGGACGGATGGACCGCGCTCGAACACGCGCGCTTGCCGGCGCTGCGGATCCTGCGCCTGGCCGCCAAGGGTATCGGCGCGGACCACGCGCGCACGCTGCTGCGCGGACCGCTCGGCGCCCAGCTCGAGCTGCTGGAGATCGGGTCCGCGACCGATCGCGAGCGCGCCGAGCTCGAGCACGAGTTCGGCGTCGTGATCGACGTTCGCCCGTCGACGACGACCGTGTTCTGGCGCTGAGCTGGCCACCTTCGACCCCGGCGGGGCGCGGGTCCTTGGGACGAAGATTCCTTCGCGGTCGAACAGATCCGATGGCGCGCTCCGACGTCCGGAGCAGCTACATGAAGCTCGACAAGCAGACCGTGGCGATCGTTGGATGTGTCGGGGCGCTCGTCGCGCTCGGCGTGGGGCTCGAGCGCCGGACGGCCGCGGCGACCGAGGCACACGGGGAGCGTGTCGTGCGTCCGACGCCGCTCGCCGCGCCGAGCGCCGTCGGGTGCGGCGCCGGCGAGGCGAAGGCCTCGGCGCCGTTCGCGCGCGGCACGCTGACCGGGGCGCTGTCGATCGGCAAGGTGATGCGCGGCAGCACCAGCGAGGTGCACGCCGCCTTCGACCTCACGACGGGGCAGGCGGTGCTGAGCGACCGTCCGCCGCTCATCCTCGCGCTCGTGATCGCTCACTCCGGCTCGATGAGCGGCGAGACGATCGAGGCGGCGAAGCGCGCCGCGCTCGGGATCGTCGAGCGGCTCGAGGATCGCGATCGCGTGTCGTTGATCCAGTACGACGACAACGCCGAGGTCTCCGTGCCGGCGATCGCCGTCGACCAGGCGGGCAAGACGCGGCTGCGCGCGGCGATCAAGGCGATCACGATCCGCGGCGGCACCAACCTCCATGCCGGCATGATGCTCGGCCACGACGAGGTCCGGCGCACGTTCGCGCAGGGCCAGATCAGCCGCGTCATCCTGCTCAGCGATGGCCAGGCCAGCGATGGCATCACCGATCCGGTGCAGATCGCCGCGGCGGCGCGCACGGCCGCGGATCACGGGGTGCGCATCACCGCCGTCGGGCTCGGGCTCGACTACAACGAGGACCTGATGGAGGCGATCGCCGAGGCCGGCCGCGGCAGCTACTACTACGTGAAGGACTCCTCGCAGCTCGACCAGGTGATGGTCGGCGAGCTCAAGGGGGTACAGGCCACGGTCGCGACCGGCGTCGAGCTGCGCCTCGCGAACCCGTGCGGCGCGGAGCTCGTCACGGTGCACGGCTACGAGAGCCGCCGCGAGGGCGACGTCACCGTCATCCCGATGGCCGAACTGTACGGCAACGACACCCGCAAGCTGCTCGTCGGCCTGAAGCTGCACGTCGACAAGCTCGGCAAGCTCGGGGCGCTCACGGGCGAGCTGCGCTTCCACGATCCGAAGACCAACGAGGCGAAGTCCGTGGCGATCGCGCTCGCGGTGACCGTGACCGACGATCAGGAGGCCGCGTCGGCGTCCGTCGACAAGGACGTCATGGCGCAGGTGATGAGCGTCGAGGCCGCGCAGACGATGCGCCAGGCCGCGGCGGCCTACGATCGCGGGGACGTCGGTGAGGCGACCCGGCTGATCGACGGCACGACCGCGAAGCTCGACGCCGACACCACCCGGTACAAGATGGCGCCGGTGGCCGCGGCGCCCGCGCTCGACAGCCTGCGGGAGATGAAGACCGCCGCGACGAGCTACGCGCCCACCAGCGAGATGGGCAAGAACGTCCTCAAGGCGAGCAAGGCGAAGGCGCGCAGCATGTCGAAGTAGGCCCCTGTCGCGACACCCCACCTCGGGCTTGCCGGCAAGACGAGTTGCCACCTCGCCTCCCCCCAGACCATCCTGGAGGGGGCGATCGCGGCCACTCCTGATGGCACGGGACCTGCTGTAGGACGGGTATGCGCCAGGTCCTGTCCACGGTCGTCGTCGCCCTCCTCGCGACGGCGTGTGCCACTCCGGTCGGCGACCCGACCGACGCGCCCGACAAGAGCGAGCTCGCCGACGACCTCGGTGACGGCAAGGCGGACAGCAGCATCGACTGGTGCGCCCGCTGGGATTGGTACGACGACGGCGAGTGCGACCAGTTCTGCCTCAAGCCGGATCCGGACTGCCAGAGCGCACCCCTCGGTGGTGATCCGCAGGGTGTGGCTACCCGCTACCCGATCGTGCTGGTCCACGGCTTCATGGGCTCGCGGACCTCGCCGCTGTGGAGCTTCTACAAGCTCGCCGACACGCTCCGCGCCGACGGCCACGTCGTGATCGAGGCGGATCTGCCGCCGTTCGATTCGTCGGCGAATCGCGCGCGCATCCTCGCGACCCAGATCGACGCCGCGATCGCCGGCTACGGCAAGGTCAACATCATCGCGCACTCGCAGGGAGGCCTCGACGCGCGCTACCTGATCTCGTCGCTGGGCTACGGCGATCGGGTCGCGACGCTGACCACGATCTCGTCGCCCCACCAGGGCACGGCGATCGCCGACAAGGCGCTCGGCCTGTTGCCGGGGGATCGACGCCACCTTCAACCGCGCGCTCCGCACGCTGGGCATCGACGTCGCCGACGTCAACGTCCACGCGGCGCTGGTCGGGCTGTCGGAGGGCAACGCCGCCGCGTTCAACGCCGCCAACCCCGACGACGCGCGCGTGTCCTATCAGTCGTGGGCGGGCGTCAGCTCGCCGACCGGCATCGCGAGCGCGGTCGATCTCGCGCCGTGTGATGGCAAGCTGCTGATGCACCCGGGGACGATGGACAAGCTCGGCCTGCTGATGCCGTCGCTGGTGTGGAAGGTGACCGGTCACGCGGGGGCCGCCGGGGTCGAAGCCAACGACGGCCTCGCGACGGTCGCGGGCGCCAAGCACGGCACGTTTCGCGGCTGCATCCCGGCGGATCACATGGACGAGGTCGGTCAGGTCCAGGACACCTACGACGTCGCGACCGGCTGGGACCACCTCCGCTTCTATCGCAACGTCGCCTTCGAGCTCGCCGCCCACGGGCGCTGAGCTTCGGCCTTAGCCGTAGCGGAACTCGAGCACCGGCTGCGGGCGATAGAGCCCGTTGTGCGGTGCGTAGTTGAACGACTGGTACTGGATGGGCCACGGGGTCGCGGTGGGCGCGCCGTGGCCGTACTGGACGGTCAGCGCCATCGGCGTGACGGCGCGATAGGCCGATTCGATGGGGAGGTCGGCGTTGCCGTGGCCACCGGCCGAGAACAGGGTGAGCAGGAGCTGCTCGCCGAGGTCGTAGAACACGTCGAACCCGTGCTCGATCACCTCGTGGCCGCGGATCATCGTGCGGAGCCCCGCGCGCTCCATGAACGCCCGGAACTGGTCGCGCCCGAACGTGAACCGCGGGTTCTGGCGCTGCAGGTCGACGGGGACGTGGTCGATCTGGCCCGGGTCGCTCCACATCATCTGGAAGCGCATCTCGGGATCGTTGATGCTCGACAGGCCCCGGAACCGCTCGGCGAACGTGTCCTCGCGTGGGATGCCGCCGTGCACGAACATCGTGCGATCGCACAGGAACGACGTCGGCATGTGCTCGAACAGCAAGCGGTACGCCTCGAGCATCTCGATCGGCACGTGCGGCACGATCGAGGCGAGGGCCTCGGCGGGGTAGACGCCGCTGACGATGCGGTTGTCGAACCACGTGAGCCACTCGTGGTTACCGCGCAGCAGGATCACCTGGTCCGGCATCGCGACGAACAGCTGGAGCGCGGCGCGCAGGACGCCGTCGAAGCTGAACCGCCCGCGATCGATGTAGTCGCCGAGGAAGACCAGCTTGACGTCCGGATAGCGCTGCGGATCCCACTGGTGGGCCCACGCGCGCTCGATGAAGTTCGATTGCAGGAGGGCGGCCTTGAGGCAGCTGTAGCAGCCGTGGAGGTCGCCCAGGACCACGAGCTCCATGGGCTGGGTCGGCCGCGCCACGTAGACGAAGCCGTCGAGGAAGCGCGCGCCGTCCGCGATCTGCGCGATGTCGGTGATGCCGGCGAGCCGATCGGCGCCGGCGGTGCGCTGGCGGTACCAGGTGTTCATCGCCTGCTGGACCAGGTTGTAGTCCCACTCGATCTGCGCCTTGCGCTCGTTGGGATGGGGCGAGTACGTCTGCTCGAGGGGGTCGAGCAACGGGTGGGAGAGCGACACGAGCTCCTTCCACACGGGCGGCGTGATGATCAGCGGCGCGACCCAGGACCCCGACGCCGCGGGCGCGGGCGCGACGGGCGCGACGGCGGGTACGGGCACGGGCGTCTGCGTGAAGTGCGCGACGAGCTCGGCGTACAGCTCCCGCTCGGAGGGGCTGATCACGCCGTCGGCGTGGATCAACGCCTGGACCAGCTCGAGCGCGGTGACCTGATCCTGGGTCGACAACGTGCGGAACACCAGGAGCGCGCGGAGGCGGAGCCGGGTCGGGACGAAGGTGCCGTCGCCGACCGGGGTGACCTCCTGCGCGAGCGTGGCGATCTCGGCCTCGAGCCGGCTCCATAGCTCGTCGAAGTGGGCGCGCCACGCGGCGCGGAGCTGCGCGCGCTCGTGATCGGCGACGCTCGACGTCTGCTCGATCATCAGCAGCAGCGAGTCGACGTACCGGCGGATGAAGTCCGCCTCGCGATCGTGGAACAACCCGTCTATGTAGCCGACCGTCAGCAGGAGGTCGAGGATCGACGTGAAGCGTGCCGCGTCGTGATTTCCGGCCGAGGACGCCGCAGCTGGCTCCGACGCACGGATGAGAATCTCCACCCACCCATCAAGGCCGTTAGGTCGGCAATGCGCAAGCCGCGAGCGACGAAGTTTCGGGATCCGACCCGCGATCGGCCGGTCGGATCATCCGCGCGCGTACCACGCCTTGACGCCGGCGTGATCGCGGACTGCGTCGTGGATCCGCGTGAGCTTCGGGGCGGTCGCGAAGATCGTCGCCGGGATGTGGTCGACCTTGCCGCCGATGAACCAGCGGACGATCATGTGGAGCTTGAGGTCGACGACCTGGATCGTCGCGCCGCCGAAGAACGGCTCGCCGGTGATGTTGGCCTCCGTGGTCGCGCTCCAGGCCGGCAGGTACGTCGCCACGATCGCCTCGCGGGCGAGCTTCTTCTCGACCTCGCCGAGGCGCAACGTCGGGATGATCGCCGATGGTGGCCGGATGCGCGTCCTGGTAGAGCTAGCCGATGAAGATCTTCGTCCTGGTGCTGATCGCGATCGGGTGCGGCTCGAGCGAGCCCGCCGGCGGGCGCGGCTCGGCGGCCGGAGCCGGGCGTCCGGCCGTCACCGATCCGCTCGGGTTCTGCGAGCGCGCGCGCCTGGTGATGACGGGACGGCGCGCGTGCTTCCCCGAGGACACCTCGCTCAAGATGGGGTTGGCGGAGCTCGCCGAGCTCGTGCGCGACGCGCCCACGGCCCCGCCGCAGCGGCGGCGGGTGGGCGTGACGTGTGCGGTCATGCTCGACGGCATGATGCGCGCGGAGCAGCCCTTGCTCTGTCCGCTCGACGTCACCGACGCCGAGCGGGCGGAGCTCGCCGCGTTCCTCGGGGCCTGGTACGGCGCGCGCACCGCGCCACCGAAGACCGGCGATCCGGCCACCGATGCGGCGCTCGTCGACCTCGCCCGCCGGCGCGACGCGGCCTGCGCGTGCAAGGACCTCGCGTGCGCGCGGCTCGCCGGGCGCGACCTCGACGACGGGCTGGCGTCGACGGCCCCGGCGGTCGCGCGCGACGCCGCGGCGCAGATGGTCGACGAGGTCGGGCGGTGCCGGCAGCAGCTCGCGAACCGTCCGCCCGACTGACCGACCGCAAACGGCAACGGCAACGTAGACGCAAACGAAGGTCGTTTACGTCTACGTTCAGGTTTGCGTTTGCGTCTCGTCCGGGATCCGGACGACTCCCGCTCAGGTCCCCGGGATCCAGTTGTAGATCTTCTTGTAGCTGTCGGGGTCCGACACCGCGTTGACGACCGTCGATCCGACGGTGACGACCCCGTTGATGACGACCGTGCCGCCGGTGGCGAGCGTGGCGGCGGCGGCGGCGGCGGCCTCGGCGGCGGCCTTGACCGCGGTGTACGCGGCGACGACGGCCCCGCTGACCGGATCGATGATGAGGCTCTTCGTCCTGGTCGCGATCGTGTTGGCGAGCGCGGCCGGATCGAGCGCGACCGACGCGCTGACGTTGAACGTGTGCGCCGAGCCGAGCAGCTTGAACCTCACGTCCGCGCCGACGCTGGTGTTGCCGCCGACGCCGAGCTCGAGCGACACGCTCGACAGCCAGAACGTGCGCTCGAGGATCGGCCGCGCCAGCATGGACAGCACGCTCGACCGCAGGATCATCGACGGCAGATCGGCGATGGCGAGCTCGAACCGCAGCGAGCCGCTCGGCATCCCGAACGACGCGAGCGAGCTCACGCTGCCGAGCTTGCTCAGGTCGGTCAGGCTCGAGCCGAGGCTCGCGTCGATCGAGCCGTGCACGAGGCCGAGATCGACGCCGCCCCGGAGCCGGAAGCCGGAGGGCACGGTCACGTTGAACAGCGCGAGCCCGGTCGTCGAGAAGCTCAGCACCGGGTTGTTGATCGCGAGCTGGGCCGGCAGCACGTCGCCGACCCCCAGGAGGCCGAGCAGCGGCAGGATCGGCATCCGGTTGGCCGCCAGCTGGAACCCGAACGCCTTGGCGGGCCCGAAGTCGAACGACACGGCGTAGGAGCCCTCGACCGCGTCGCTGCCGGTGCCGAGCTTGGCGTGGTCGAACGCCATCGTGACGATCGGCAACGCGATGCCGGTCGTCGCGACGCCGAGCTCGAGGTAGCCCTGCTTGAGCGTGACCGTCTTGAGGCCGAGCGGGTTCCACTCCCCCTCGCACTGGACGTCCGCACAGCCGCACGTGCTCGCGCAGCTGGCCGCGCACGCGCCCGACACGCGCCCCTTGAGCGTGACCGCGCCGCCGACGCCGGCGTCGAGCTCGACGCCGGGGAACACCTTGAGCCACGCGTCGTTCGCCGTCGGCTTGAGGTACGCGGTCGACTTGAAGCCGACGCTGACCGACGGCCCCCCGGCGCTGATGCCGAGCGCGAACACGAGCGTGCTCTTGCCGTACTTGAGCCCGGCACCCGCCACGCTGAGCGGCTTGATCACGCACGCCGCGTTGTCGAGCACGGTGAGGCGCAGGATCACGCCGAGGCTCCCGTTCGACAGCGACGGGATCAGCTCGAACGCGGGCGTCCTGGAGTACATCGGGATGTTGCTCGCCAGAAACCCGTTGGCGGTCGCGAACGCGTCGGTCAGCGGGCTCGCCGGCAGCCGGGTCAGGTCGAGCGTGCCGCGCAGGTAGAAGCCCCGTGTGTTGGTGACCGCGAGGTGGACCGCCGTCGTCGCGAACAGCGGCGCGATCGCGTCGAGGTGGCGCGCGAGGCTCGGGAACAGCGCCCCGGCGATCGCGGTGATCGAGATCGGCTGCGCGGTCTGGAGATCGTACTGCGAGCTCGACAGCAGCGTGCCGGTCATCGCGAGCTCGGGGAGCCCGGGACACGTCATCGCGTAGGTGTCGGCGCCGGTCGCGACGAGCGCGCAGGTCGGCAGCGTCACGCCGCCGTAGCTCACGGTCAGGTCGACGTGGTCGACGCCGACCTGCGCGTCGGCGGTCGCGGGCGGCGCGTAGCGCGCGCGCACGGCGTCGGCGGCGGTCGCGGCGCCCGCCGAGACGGGCCGCGGCGGCTCATCGAAAGCCGCGGTGCCGAGCCCGAACACCTCGACCTCGGCGAGGTTCAACGGGTTGGTTCCGGCCGTGAACACGCACACGTAGCGGCCGCTCGGTCGATCCGGGAAGTCGAGCTGGCTGCGCCAGGGCACCGCGCCCTTCCACGGTCGCGGCGCGAGCGACGCGGCCTTCACGATGCGGCGCTCCGCCTCGGGCTTCGCACACACCTCGTTCGTCAGCTGGACGACGGCGCCGTTGAGCCGCTCGCTGCAGCAGTCGGTGCGATTCCACACCGCGATCGCGCGGACCTGCTCCTCGCGTCCGAGATCGACCTGCCACCACTGCCCGGCGAGGCTGTCGCTGTGGGTGATCGAGCCGGAGCCCCACGTGCCGTCGGTCCAGCCGTCGATCGCGCGCTCCGCCGACGCGCCCAGCACCGTCGTCGATTGCGTCGCGGTGCCCCGGCGCGCGAGGTTGTCGGCGGCGACGCCGGCGTGGACCTCGACCTCGGCGATGGTGAGGAACTGGCGCCGGTCGTGGCGAACGCAGACGTAGCGGGCGCGGGGGGCCTCGATGAAGTCGAGCTGGGTGCGCGCCGCCACGGTGCCGGCCACGGTGACGCTGTAGCGGTGGGTCCAGGTGTTCATGGCCTTGACGCGACCGATCGACGGCACGAGCTCCTCGCGCAGGAGCCGGCGCGTCGGCAGGTCGCACGGATCGAGGCTGAGCTCGACGCGGGCCTCGGCGAGCCGGTCGGTGCAGCAGTCGGTGCGGTTGTAGATGACCACGTCCCCGATCGGGGTCGGCTCCTTGAGATCGATCTCGAGCCACGGCGCGCTGTCGCTCGGCGTTCCGTCCGCGTTGGCCCCGGAGTGGAACATCGCCCCGCGCGTCCACAGGCCGCTCGACTCGCCGTCGAGCACGCGCGCGGCGACGGCGCCGAACGCGGTCGTCGAGGCCCGCGCGCTCGCCGGCAGGTGCTCGAGGCCGGGCGCGAACACCTGGATCTCGGCGACGCTGAGCGCGTCCGGTCCGTCCTGGCGCAGGCAGACGTAGCGTCCCGCGGCGCCGCTCACGTCGAGCCGGGTGACCGACTCCCCGGTCAGCGTGCCGAACGCGATCGCCGGCTGGTTCGGCACGTCGCACGGCGTGTTCGACAGCGCGACGCGCACCCCGGCGGCGCGCGCGGCGCAGCAGTCGGTGCGATTCATGACCGCGATCGTGCCGACCGCCTGCACGCTGCGGAGATCGAGCTCGAGCCACTGGTTGGGGCCCGCGTTGGTGTGGGTGACCGAGTTGCCGAGCCAGTTGCCGTCGGGGTTGCCGTCGATCGCGCGGTCGGCGCCGGCCCCGAGGACGACCGAAGACTGCCGTGCGATCCCGCGGCGGGCGAGGTTGACGGCCGGGGCGCGGGCGTACACCTGCACCTCCGCGAGGCTCAGCGGCGCGGCCGCGTTCTGGATGAGGCACACGTAGCGCGCGGCGGGCGCAGTGAAGAACGTGAGCGTGTTGACCGGGGCCGCCGGGGAGGTCCGGCCGTCGAGCTGGATGCCGATCTGAGCGGCGGCCACGCTGCCGAGCGGCTTGACGTCGCACGGCGTCGTCGACAGCTCGACGCGCACGAAGTTGAGCCGGTCCGCGCAGCAGTCGGTGCGGTTGTAGACGACGACGGAGTCGACGAGCGTCGCCGCGCCGAGATCGATCTCGAACCAGTTGCCGGGGTCGCCCGTGGTGTGCGTGACCGAGCCGTGCGGCCAGGTGCCGTCGAGGTCGTTGTCGACCGCGCGCCCCGAGACGCCGCCGAGCACGGTCGACGACTGCCGGGTGGGGCGGCCGACCGCGATGTTGGTGGGCTCGGCGCTGCGCGCGAGGTTGGGGCCTTCGGCGAGGGCGGCCGTCGTGCTCGCGAGCACCAGGAGGAAGGGAACGAGACGTCGGAACATCGCCCCCTGTATCGACGATCGCCCACGGCTTGTCGACGCGTCGGTTGCTCGATCGGCGCCGCGACGAGCGGCCGGCGTGATCGGCGATCCACGATCGCGCGTCGGCATGCGTGCTACGATCGCGGAGCGAGATGGTGCGCCGTGGGTCAGGTTCGGGGCCGGAGAGGGTGACGATGATCGTGCTCGTCGCGCTCGTCGTGGCGAGCTGTGGCAAGGCCCAGACGACCCCCACAAAGGCGTCGAAGCTCGCCGTCCTCCCCGCCGAGAGCGATGGCTTTCCCAACGTCGCCAGGGCCGCGACCGAAGCGCTCGTGCGCGCGCGGGTCGCGGGGATGACGACGGAGGTGTCCAAGGTCTCGCTCGAGGTCGTGCAGCTCTCGATCGAGTGCGTCGACCGGAGCGTCCCGTGCTTCGTGGCGGCGGGCCGTTCGCTGGCCGCCGATCGCCTGCTGTTCGCCGAGCTCGCCGGGACGAAGAAGGCGCTCACCGTGACCATCACCGCGCTCGACGTCGACGCGTCGGCGATCACGAAGACGGCGAAGAAGGTCTTCGCGAGCGAGGCCGACGCGATCAAGGGCGTCGCGGCGCTGGTGCTCGAGGCGACCCAGCCATGACCCAGCGGAGGGTCGGCGAGGAGCCGGGCGAGATCGTCGAGATGGACGCGATGGACGTCGGCGAGTGGGAGAGCGAGCAGCTGACGCCACCCACCTCCGACGCCAAGCTCGCCGCGCTCGTGAAGCAGTCGGTCGCCGCGTCGGCAGAGGCGCCCGCGATCCCACGCACGCGAACGGGGCCGGCCGTCGCGCCGGTCTTGAAGGTGTCCTTGCCACCGCCGGCGCTCCCACCCCCGCGCGCGGCCCTGTCCACGCTCAAGATCCCCGAACGGTCGCCGGTGTCGTCGTCGCGTCCATTGCCGTCCGTGATCGCGCCGCGGCCGGTCACGTCGGCGCCGCCCGCGATCGCCGTGCCTCCGCCGGTCACGTCGGCGCCGCCCGCGATCACGGCGCCGCGGCGCCCGGTCACGCTGGCGCCACTCCCCACGGTGATCGTGCCGCCCCCGGCGACCGCGGTCGCCGTGGTCGTCCCGGCGA
>JAPLLF010000088.1 GCA_026387715.1 Pseudomonadota bacterium | reverse complement strand
TTTTTCACCAGTCGAAGTACGTCGAGGCAGCCAAGGAGCTCCGGCAATCGCTGCAGTTTCAGCCCAACATGTGCGTGGCAACTTATCGGCTTGCGCGGGTTTACTTCGCACGGGAGGAGTGGGAAAAAGCCGCAGACCTTTTTCAGACGGTCTCCGAAGACCCATCCTGCGGGTCCCAAGAGGCTGGCTTCTACCTGATGAAGACGCGACTGCAACAAGGGCTCGTTAACGACGCACGCGTCGCCAGAGACGCGTGTCTCAAGATGTCGCCCCAGAGTTGCGTCGCCGTGAAGTGCCGCGCCGATGGTGGGGCACTCGGGAAACCTGAGCGACCCTAGCCATGGCCATGGAACGAGTGACCAGCACGCGCGGTTCGGGGACAGTCGTCGATGCACGAGCGAGCCTCGCGATGTGGCTCCGTGCAGGACGCGCGCAGCGGAACATGTCACTCGAAGACGTCGCGAAGGTGACGAAGATTCAATCTAGAATCCTCGAGCGCCTCGAGGCTGGGAAGTTCGACGGCCTGCCGGCCGAGGTGTTCGTGCGCGGCTTCGTGCGCAGCTTCGCGAAGTGCGTCGGGCTCGACGAGGCCGAGGCGCTTCGTCGCTACACCGCGTGCGCGAAGGCCGAGGCGCCGCCCACGGCCAAGGCGTTCGTCGAATCGATGTCGGAGCTCGCCCCGAGTTCGTCGTCGCAGCTCGCCCAGCTCGCCGCCAACAAGACCATCGCGGACGTCGTCGGCTTCCGTGCGACGCCCATCGTGATGACGACCGCATCAGTGACGCAGATCCCGGTGGTCGAGGTCGAGCAACTGATCGACATCGTCGAGATGCCGATCGAGCTCTCCGAGGGCTCCGATCTCTCCGATCTCTCCGATCTCTCCGCAACAGCGGATGGCAGCGGGGAGATCTCGCTGGCCGAGATCTCCGACCCGGCTGGGTCTGGTGAGATCCCGGCCTCGTCGCCCGTCGAGCTGGTGATGTTGCCGATGGCGGGTACCGTCGTCGAGCCATCGCCCATCCAGGCGATCGCCGAGTCGCTCGTACCCCCGAAGAAGAAGCGTCGAGCACCTGCCAAGAAGGCGGCTGCGGCGACGGCCGACAACGCGGCACCGAAGCGAAAGCGTCGCGCCACACTCGCGACGGTGGCCGACGCGCCGCCGACCGCCGATGGCGTGGTCGAGCTCGTGGAGACTCCCTCGGATCTGAGCGGCTCCATGCTCGCGTCGACGATCTCCGTGTCGTTCCCGACGCCGAGCGTCGTCGAACCGACCGAACCGACGACGATCGAACCGACGACGATCGAGCCGACGATCGAGCCGACGATCGAGCCGACCGCCGCGCCGGCACTCGAGACGGTCGAGCCGACCAGCGACTTCGCTGCCAGCGAGGCGTTTGCTGGGATGACCGAGTCGCCGCCGTCCGAGGCGAGCGCGGCCCTCGAGATCGACGCGGCGATCACGACGACCGACGACGAGTCGCTGCATGCGATCGGCGGCGTGTGGTCGCCCAAGATGCCGACCCTCGCCACCACGCCGACCTCACCCTGGCGCGTCACGCGTGGGGTCACGTCGACGACGACGGCGCCCAGCGTGCCGAGCCTGACGATCGATGACGCCGATCCCGATAGCGCCGAGCGCGAGCTCGAGGACCGCATGGCCGCCAAGGAGCGTCGCCCGCGGGCGCGCTCGTTCCTGCCCCCGATCCTCCTCGATCGTGATGATCGCTCGGGGCGTCAGGGTGGGCTGACGCTCGCCGTGATCATCCTCCTGATCGCGGCCACGCTCACCCTGTCGTACCTGATGCGCCGTCCGTCCTCGCGCGGCGACGGCGTGACGACCCGTGACGTTCCGACGTTGCGCTCGCTGTCGTAGCTCGCATCCATGACGCCCGCGGATCTCGGCATCGTCCTGCGGGCGACGCCGCTCCGCGAGTCGGATCTACTCGTCGTCCTCTACACCGAGACGCACGGGCGCGTGTCCGCGGTGGCGCGTGGCGCTCGCAAGTCGCAGCGGCGCTTCGCGGTGACGCTCTCCTCGCTCGTGCTCGCTCGCTATCAGCTCGGTCGTCGCCCGCGCGGGGACGTGTGGGGGCTCGAGAGCGGTGAGGTCGTGCGCGAGTGGACGCAGCTCGCGTTCGACATGGCGTCGCATGCTCATGCCGGCTACGCGGCCGAGCTCGTGGGTGCGTTGCTGCCGGCGGAGTCACCCGAGCCGACGGTCCTGCCGCTGGTCACGTCGCTCTGGGACAGCCTGGTCACCAACGGGCCCTCACCCGCGGCGCTCCGCGCGTTCGAGCTCGCGTTGATGGACGTGATCGGCCAGCGCCCGGCGCTCGACGCCTGTGCCGCGTGTGGCTCGCCGGAGCTGGTTCGCGGCACGGTGTTCGATCCAGCTCGTGGAGGTGTGATCTGCAAGCCCTGCGCGGCGATGTCGCGGGGCCCGGCGGTGCGCCCGTTGCCACCGGAGACGCTCGCCTACCTCCGGGCGATCTCGACGCATCCCTCGCCCGAGTCGGCCGCCACGCTCGATCGCGACGAGCAGTTCACGAGCGTCGATCGCGCGAGCGCCAGGGACGCGATGGTCGCCATGGTGGTGGCGCTCGTCGGTCACCCGCTGCGCTCGCTCGAGTACATCGCCAAGCTCGGGGCAGCGGCGCGGCGGGCCCCGCATCCGTAGCATCCGTAGTACGATCCCGCCGTGGGGTCGCCAGCACGCACGTCTATTCGCCTACGCTCGTTCGTCGTCGGTCTGACGCTCGCATCTGCCATCGGGATCTCCGCGACCGGTCGCCGCGCGAACGCGCAGCCGTCCGACGAGATCGAGGTCGGTGACGAGGGGAGCGGAAGCGGTGGTAGTGGCAGCGCCGTGTCGCCGGGGCCCGCGCAGCCGATCCAGAAGGATCCCCGAGCCGCCAAGAAGGCGTTCGCCGCCGCGCAGCAGATGGTCGCGAAGGCCGATGCGCTGGTGAAGCGGGGCAAGGCCGAAGAGGCCAAGGCGGCCTACGAAGGCGCGCGCGTGCTCTTCGTGGAGGCGACCGACCTCGGCACCGACATCAACTACTACTTCTATCTCGCCAACGTCGAGGACAAGCTCGGCAAGTTCGTCGAGGCCGTCGCGCACTACCGGCTGGTGTTGCGCGCGCAGAGCGGCGTCGATCCGCGGATCGCGAAGCAGAACTCCGCCAAGCTCGACGAGGAGATGAGCAAGATCGGCACGGTCACGCTCACGGTCACGCCTGATGGGACCGCGATCGTGCTCTCCGGCGAACAGGTCGGCGTGTCGCCGCTGCCGGAGCCGCTGGTCCTGCTGCCCGGTACCTACCTGTTCTCGTTCAACGCGCCCGGGTTCCAGCCGAAGGAGAACGAGCTCAAGGTCGAGGCTGGCTCCGAGAGCGAGCGCAAGATCGATCTCGAGTCGGTGGCGATCGTGATCGAGAAGCCGCGCAAGGTCGTGGGCTCCGAGGTCGACGACCAGCCCAAGCCGCGTGGGCCGACCATGATCCCCGTCTACGTCGCCGGTGGCGTGTCGCTCGCGCTGCTCGGGACCTCGATCGCGACCGGGCTCCTGGCCTCGACCCAGCACGACACCTTCGTCGCGCCCGACACCACGAAGACCGGCCGCGCCGACGCCCGGGCGGTAGGTAAGGACTACGCCCACCTCACCGATGCCCTGATCGGTGGCGCGGTGGTGACGGCGGGGTTCGCGGCCTACTGGTACGTGTTCCAGGTTCGCAACAAGAAACCACCGGCCGACACGGCACGAAATGGCAAGCTAGACGTCTCAAAGGTCGACGTGGTTCCGTGGGTCCAACACGACACGAGCGGGCTGTCCGTCTTCGGTCGGTTCTAGCGTCTCAACCTTTCTGGCGTTTCTTCTCGAGGAGCAAAATCGATGGCTGGTGGTCCCTACAATCCGATGGGTGGTCATGCCCCGCAACAACAGCCGATGGGCGGCCCGCCGATGATGGGTGCGCCGATGGGGCCAATGCCGACGGCGCAGGTCACTCGACCACAGATCAAGCGAGGCGTGTCGCGCGTGGTCCCCGTCGTGATGTCGGCCGGACTCGCGATGGGCACGTTCTGTGGCCTGCTGTTCGGGCTCGGCACGGGTGTCGTCGGTGCGTCCCCCTCCAAGCTCGGGGGCCTCGCGAAGTCGACCGAGGCCGAGACCAAGCCGGACGTCGCGAAGCCTGACGTCGCGAAGCCGACGGAGCCCGTGAAGACGGAGGCCGCGAAGCCCGAGCCTGCCAAGACCGAGCCCGCGAAGCCCGAGACGGCCGCGACCGGGTCGGGGTCGGCCACGACCGTCGCCGCGGGATCGGGTTCGGCGGTGAAGACCGAGCCACCGGCGATCAAGTCGGCGAAGCTCACGTTCAGCGTGAAGCCCGACGGCGCCAAGACGATCACCGTCGATGGGAAGGACGTCAAGGACGGCGCCATCGAGGTCGCGCTCGACGGCGGGGCGAAGAAGTCCGTCAAGATCGTGATCAAGGCCGCGGGCTTTCAGGACTACGAGAAGACCTACGAGGTCGGCGGTGATCAGCGCTTCGAGGCCGAGTTGACGAAGGCCGCCAAGGCCGTCGCGACCACGACGCCGACGGTCGCGACCGCGACGAAGCCGACGACGGCGGTGACCAAGCCGGCGACCAAGCCGGCGACCAAGCCGGTCACCAAGCCGACGACGACAACGAAGCCGCCGACGAACTCG
>JAPLLF010000155.1 GCA_026387715.1 Pseudomonadota bacterium | reverse complement strand
CGTCGAGCACGCCGGCCACGTTGGACGTCTTCATCTCGGTGCGGTGGTCGTTGACCTGCTGGTAGGGGAACAGCACGTAGCTCCGGATCTGCGAGCCCCACTCGATCTTGAGGCGCGCGACCGCGGTCGCGTGCGCCGCCGCCTCGCGCTTGGCGAGCTCGAGGTCGTAGAGCCGCGCGCGCAGCAGCTTCATCGCCTTGGCCGTGTTCGAGTGCTGGCTGCGCTCGTTCTGACACTGGACGACGACGCCGGTCGGCATGTGCGTGATGCGCACCGCCGAGTCGGTCTTGTTGACGTGCTGGCCACCCGCGCCGCCGGCGCGATAGGTGTCGATCTTCAGATCGACCTCGTTGATGTCGACCTCGATGTCGTCGTCGATGTCCGGCGTCACCGTCACCGCCGCGAACGACGTCTGGCGGCGCGCGTTGGCATCGAACGGCGACACGCGCACGAGCCGATGGACGCCGTCCTCGGCCTTGAGCAGGCCATACGCGTAGTCGCCGCTCGCCATGAACGTGGCGCTCTTGATCCCGGCCTCGTCGGCGGGGGTCTCCTCGAGGAGCTCGACCTTCCAGCCCTTGCGCTCCGAGTAGCGCATCAACATCCGGAGGAGGATCTGGGCCCAGTCGCTCGCGTCGACGCCGCCGGCGCCCGACTGGATCGCGACGATCGCGTTGTTGCTGTCGAGCTCGCCCGACAGCATGCGCCGGAACTCGATGTCGTCGATCGCCTTCTTGACCTGCGCGATCGAGGTCTCGACCTCCTTGGCGGATTCCTCGTCGGACATCTCCTCGGCGAGGTCGAGCAAGGTCTCGGCATCCGAGATCGCGCGGACCTGCGCGTCCCACATGTGCACGACCTTCTCGAGGTCGCGCTTGGTGCGCAGGATGGCCTGTGCCTTCTTCTGATCGTCCCAGAAGGTCGGCTTGCCCGCGACCGACTCGAGCTCCTCGATCTTCAGTCGCTTGGGATCGACGTCAAAGTAACCCCCGGAGCTCGGCCACCTTGGCGACGAGCTCCTTCAACTGGGTGCGCAACGCGCGAACATCGACGCCTTCGATCGACATGACGTGGCTATACCGCCCCGCGACGAAGTTGCACAAGCGTGCTCTGCCCCAGTGCGACCGGGTAGTTGCCGGTGAAGCAGGCCGAGCAGTACGTCGCGCCGTCGCCGACCGCCGAGATCAGGCCGGCGTGTGACAGGTACGCCAGCGAGTCGCTGGTGACGTAGCGCGCGATCTCCTCGGGGGTGTGCGAGGAGGCGATCAGCTCGCTGCGATTCGGCGTATCGATCCCGTAGAAGCACGGGTGCGTCGTCGGCGGTGCGCTGATCCGCAGGTGGACCTCGCGCGCCCCGGCGTTGCGGAGCATCTTGACGATCTTGCGCGAGGTCGTGCCGCGGACGAGCGAGTCATCGACGACCACGACGCGCTTGCCATCGACGACCGCGCGCACCGGCGACAGCTTGAGGCGGACGCCGAAGTGGCGGATCGACTCCTGGGGCTCGATGAACGTCCGTCCGACGTAGTGGCTGCGGATGAGCCCCATCTCGAACGGAATCCCGCTCTCCTTGCTGTAGCCGATCGCCGCGGGCACGCCGGAGTCGGGCACCGGGATCACCACGTCGGCCTCGATGGGCTTCTCCTGGGCGAGCCGCTGGCCCATGCGCTCGCGCGCCTTGTAGACGGCCTTGCCGTTCACCAGGCTGTCGGGACGGGCGAAGTAGACGTGCTCGAACACGCAGAAGGTGGGCTGCGCGGTCTCGACGAGCCGGTGGCTCGTCATCCCACCCTTCTCGATCACGACGATCTCGCCAGGCTCGACCTCGCGGATGAACTCGGCCTCGACGAGATCGAACGAGCAGGTCTCGCTGGACACGACGATCGCCTCCTTGAGCCGACCGATCACGAGGGGACGAAACCCGTTCGGATCGCGCACGGCGATCATCTTCTCGTCGTTGGTGAGCAGCACCAGCGAGTACGCGCCGCGGACGCGACCGAGCGCGCTGCGAATTTTACCGACGAGATCGGCCTCGCGCGCCTTGGCCATCAAATGAATGATCACCTCGGTGTCGCTCGAGGTCTGGAAGATCGATCCCTGGGCCTCGAGCTCGGCGCGGAGCTCGTCGGCGTTCACCAGGTTGCCGTTGTGGCCGATCGACACCGCCCCACCGGCGTACTCGAACAGGAAGGGCTGGGCGTTGCGGAGCTCCGAGCTTCCCGACGTCGAGTAGCGGACGTGCCCGATGGCCACACGCCCGGGCAGCTTGGCGAGCTGCTCGCGGTCGAAGGCATCGGAAACCAAGGACATCGCGACGTGCCGCCGGAGTCGACCGTCCTCCACGGCGACCAGTCCCGCGGACTCCTGCCCCCGGTGCTGAAGCGCATGCATGCCCAGATACGCGATGTTGGCAGCCTCGTCGTGACCGTGAATCCCGAAGACGCCACACATGCGCGTGACTTACCACGACCTGCAAACTTGTGGTGTTGACGGCTTTGCCTTATCTTTCTCGATAGGTGGCACGACTTCTCTGGCGTGATGCCCAG
>JAPLLF010001156.1 GCA_026387715.1 Pseudomonadota bacterium | reverse complement strand
GGTTCACCGTCGTGAACTGGAAGCGACAGGCGGTTCCGCCACGTACGATGCACGCTTGGTGCTCGACTCGGGCTCCCGTGAGCCCCTCGAGCAATGCGAGGTCGAACTCGCAGACCTCGTTGCGTTCGAGCGCCAGCTCGTGAAAGACACAATTGTGGGCTTCGATGACGGGCAGCCGGTGCATCACCGGGCTGCTCGTCGCCTCGTAGCCGAGCGACCGCATCGCAGCCGCGGTCTGATCGATCCGCTCGGACGTCGATGCGTGCACCATCTCACCCACGAGGTTAGCGGCGGCATCTCGACCGAGCTGGCGCATGACGTCGTTCAGCCCATTCGCGCCATGATCGCGGGCGATCACCTCGATCATCAACTTCGCTAACCACGGATACTGTTTTGGAAACTGCTGGAGCCCGTCCTCGGTGATGAGGTACGTCTGCACGGGGCGGCCACTCGTCGGACGCTGGTCTCCGCGCTGAACATAACCGTCTCGCTCGAGCCCGAGCATGTGCTGCACGACGGCAGTTCGTGTGATCGTCAGTGCCTCGGCCAGCTCATCGATGGTCACGCCGTCGCGACGGCCGCGCATTGTTTCCAGCAGCTGTCGCCTGGTCGAGCCGAGAGGGTCGATCATTTCGCCGGCCTAGCCTGCGTACGCGTGCGCCTTTCAATTCACTGACACACGTAGAGGTTTGCCGCGATCATGTAGTTCCCGGCGGCACGCGCGGTTACGCAGTGCTTGGTCGCGTCAGAGCAGGTCCCCCGCGCATTGCTGGTCGGATGACACATCTCGGAGTTGCCAATGCCGGCTGGGCAGGCCTGTGCTTGGCAACTGATCTTGACGAGAAACCCGTCGCCGGTGTCGGTCAGCACGTTGCAACAGTGACCTGCAGATGAGCAGTCTTCGGGGCCGTCACAGGTCTCGAGGCCGTAGGTCCACGAAGCCGTACTGCTGCAGTAACCGTCATGATAGCTGTTGTAGGCGTTGAAGTTGCACGCGACACCCCCCGAACAGGTCTGATTGGGGTTCCCCTCGGTGAAACACGCGATGACGCCAGGCGTCCCTGGTGGGGGTGGGGGAGTTGGCGCGGCGTCAGCCGGGTGAACGACAACACCCGCATCGACGTGACGCCTTCCGATGGCTGACTCGCCTTCATCTCCAAGCGTACAAGCGCCGACACTCGCGAACAGCAAAACCATATGTAGGGCTTTCATCTCGGGAACCCTAATAACTCTTTTGCAACTTGGATATGTCAAAAGTCGGATATTTTCTGATTTCGTTTCATTTGGCCGAACCCGAGCCCTCGGTGGCGCTCGCCGTGGCCCCCAACGGCAATGGCTCGGGTACGAGCGTGGCCTTTACCTTCAAGACCATGCGCGGATCCTCTTCGATGAAGGTCGTGGCGTCGACCAGCTGATCGACCGGGTGGAACCCGGCCTTGCGCAGTGCGATGCGCAAGTTGGGCTTGGCGACCTGGGCTTCCGTGAGCTCGACGTCGAACGGTGTGAGTCTTCCGGTCGAGATGTCGTCGATGAAGATCGCCGAGGCCGGTGGCTCGCTGGTGACCGAAAGAAAGCGTGGCTTGGGGATGATCCAGGCGATGACCTTGCCTTGACCACCCACGACATCGAGCTGGAGCTTGGCGTAGCCCGCCGCTTCGACCCGTACCTTGTACTCCTTGTCCTTCTCGAGCTTGGCCGTCAGCGGCGTGAGTCCGGTTTGATCGGTATCGATCACCAAAATGGTCGAGGTCGGGATGTTCGACTCGATCACGGTGTCCACAATCGGCCCTTTGGTCGCGGTGTGGGTTGCCGTCGCGCTGGCCGTGATCAGGCTGCTGGAGCCATTGGTCACGACCGTGTTGCCGGTGGGCGGCCGGTCATTCGCCTTCAAGGCGAAATAGCCGACCCCGATCCCGATCCCGATCCCGATCGCGATGCCGAACAGGCGCGGTGCCCTTCTTCCTGGTTTGGGTGCACTGGGGAGCGACGATTTCGCGAGCACTCCCGATGCTTGGTTGCCCCGGGGCTGTCCGATGATCGTCGAGATCCGCTCACCCAGGCGTTGCAACGTCGGCACCTTCGCGGGCTCGACGCCGAGGCGCGTCTTGGCCTCGAGCTTGAAGCCACGCGCGCTCGGGTTCGTCGGATCGGCCGAATCAGCACGCGGCGAGTTGGTCTCGAGATGACTACGCCTCGCGAGCTCGGCTGGCATGACGAACGTCGCGGCCTTCGGATCGCCCTCGGGGGACGAAGCCGCGAGATCGTAGACGGAGTCTATTTCGGTCGCATCGTCGAACGTCTCCGAGTCGAAGTCGTCGGCATCGGAGCGGACTGGCATCGGTTTGGGCTGCTCGAAGCTCGAGTCTCGGTCCGTGCGGAGGAGCGCGTCCTGAAGCGACGGCGGTGTCATCCGGGTTGGCGCGTCCGCGAATACGGAGCCCTGCGTCGATCCGCGCTGGGTCTTTCCCGCGAGGATTTTCTCGAGAACGATTTGACTGCCGTCGTCGAGCCGATCGAAGCGAATACCCATGCCTGGCGCGATTGTGGGCCGGCCAGGATCGTTCTCGTACGCCCAGACGACGGTGCCCTCGCCGCGGATCAGTGACTCGTTGCGGAGCTTGAACTCGAATCTGAGCCGCGTCCCGACGGCAAGCGGCTCCTTCCTGCGGATAAAGATGCCCTTCTGACTGACATCCATGGCGTAGCGCTCGATGAACTGCTCGAGGGTCTCGCTCTTGAATGTGATCTTGAGCGTGACCCTGGGGTGCTCGGAGTCTCGGGTACTTGGATCGACCAAAGTCATGTCCTCGGGCGAGCTGGATGCCTCTTGTCGCTCGACTCGCCGGATCGCCTCTATCCTATGGTGACTTTGAAGGCGATGCAACACGCCGCCGGAAGCACCTTTGAGCTTTGCTTCGCGAGGGGCAGCTTGCCGGCACGTGTACCCACCGAGCGGGCAACGCCTGTTATTCGGTCGCCGGGATGAACACGTCGAACTGCTCGGGTCCGTACTCGATGCACTGATACGAGGAATAGCTGGCGTAGTGCTCTGCGACGGAAACCTTGACGAACGCATCCGTTCGATACGTTTCTAGATCCTCGAACTGCTTTGCGAGATCCGCCGGCTCCACGACCCGGAGTTGATCGAGGGTGGCGTCGATGCCGGTCTTCGCCTTGACCGCCGCCAACAATGCCACACCGCTGAACTGCTTCTTCTTGGGATCGATGGCACCTGGCCTTTCGGCTTCGCGCTCGAGGACGAAGCCGCAGCTGCCGTAACGCTTGGGTGTGTCAACGATGGCGCGGCCAGCGACCACGAAGTAGGGCTCGTCATACGTCGCGACTTCCTCGCGCAGACGGCGGTACGCGGTCGGGGTTCGAAGGATCTCGATGGTGTTGATCGTTTGCGGCTGTGCGTAGTTCGCCGACCCCGCGATCACGACATCGGGCTCGAGGACCGCGAGGCGCTCGTGGTGGCTGCCGTAGGGCCGATCGAGTCGGAGCAACATCCGGCTGTTGCGATCGCTCAGACCGATCGCGTTTCGGCGATCCTTTTTCACGGTCTGACCTGCGAGCGTCGACAGCGACCAGAAGACCTGGTTGTGGTCGGTCGGGTCAGTGGAGAAGTAGCCGTATCCGTTCGACGTGAGATCGAGCGTTTGGTGACGCGCCCGATCGGCCAGCAAGTCGAAGAGGCACCGGCGGTCTTCCGCCCGCAAGCAATAGTTGGTGATCGGAGACATCGCGAGGTGGAGTGGTCCCGGTGACCGATAGAGCAGGTCGAACAGAATGCCGTAGGCTTCGGTACGCGATCCGTCTGGACGGTCATATGCAAGATACGGCCTCATACCGATCATCGAGTGTCCTCTTGGACGTTCGAAGGTCAGTAGCAGGACGAAGTTGTCCATCGGGTTGACGCGGACCGGGTAGTACGTCGAGGTCTTGACGATGCCGAAGACCTCCTGGAAGAGCGACGCGACCGCCGTACTTCGGTACATGACTGCGATCGCGCGGCTAGCCGGATACACCTCGAAGTTGAAATTCGAGTTTCCGCTGATGACGAGGTCATCTCCGAAGACGATGAACTTCAGGTGCATCTGGAGGAATCGGCCCTTGCTACCGGGGGCGCTCTCGATCCAGCTCCACGGCGAGTCCTCGCCTTCGAATCCCGGCGGTACCTGATCCCGCATGACACTCAGATCGTCGAAGGGGTTGATGATCGGCTCGACCGCGCTATCGGGCAGCTCCAGCGACCACGACGGATTGCGCGGAAATCGCTCTTCGATCAAGAACGGCGCCTTGGCGGGGATATCGACTTCGGCCCCCACCGGCCCGGTGCGGGAGAACTGGATCCTCACGCCGCGCGGCAGCGGATGGATCGACGTCTCGGTCTGACTCACCCGAACTTTGGCGAGCTGGATCGTGATCTCCCGCGGCGGGTCGTTCTGGGTGAAGGCAAGATCCTTCGCCTCGCAGCGGCCACGCTTCAAGTCGTACTTGAACTTCAACAGAAACCGGGGGCGAGTAAACGAGTACGCGAGCTTCGCCAGATCGTGAGTGGAGGCCGGATACTCCTCGATCGCCGCACCCAGCAGTCGTTCACAGCCCTCGCTGTCAAATGGCAAGCTCACCCCGACGGTGCGGAACCGAGTAGTTTTCCCGACGACGGGGCTGATCTCGACTGCAACGTCTCCCGCCTGAAAGGCCCACGCGTAGCGCGGGCCCGATACCCACACTCGGAGTCGATCCTGGAACACCACGAACAACACGATCCCGATAATGGCAACGAACATCAGGGTGGGTGCCCACGTGATGTGGCCCAGCGCTCGCCGTCCAAAGCGGCGAATGCCCGACGCGCGGTGCTTGGCGGTCGACACGCTCATATTGTCGGCGCAGCGCGCGCGATCTCGTCGAGGTTTGTCTTCAAGCACAGCTGGTGCAATGCATACAGAATCGTGGTCCGCTGCGCGGCTCCGACGTGCGCGACAAGTGCGATGTTGTCCGCGCGGACCAGATGGACGATCTGATCCGACTCGGTGTTTCGGCGGCGCTCCGGTAACAGCAGATCGCCCGAATGCCTGTATGCGGCGAAGAAACGCTGCATCGCGACCTGACGCTCCTCGGGCCACGTGCTGGTGATCTCCCAGCTGTCCTCGGCGTGAAAGCAGTGGACATCGAGGTCGTCCGCCAGCTGGCGGCGAATCGCCGTGTCGGGGCGATCACGCATGTTCACGAGTAGCGCGTGGGCGGTGATCGCGAGAGTGGGGGGCGGGCGGTTGATCGATCGGCGCACACGCAAGACGGACAGCAAGCTCGCTTCGACAGGCTGGGTCTCATCGAAGAGGTTGCGGAGGCCTTCGAGGGGAGAGGTCGCGGGCGTGATCACGGTGGCTCGAAGACGGCGGATCACCGAGGCGGATCGGGTCAGCCAGCGTCGATGGAGCTCGTCGACACGAGACGGGCTCAGGGCCTTCGTGATCAGCACCACCGATCTGCGATTGAGGGCGACTCCCAGCGTGGGGTGTCCGATCTCGCTGACCATGACACCGAGCTCGCGGTCCTTGAAGTACGAAGCCGAGACATCGGACGCTGCCTCGATCCAATGGAGCGTTGTCGTTCCGCTCGCGTTTCGCATCAGCTCACGAACAACCTCGTGCATGGGAAGCAATGTGAGTCCGCCTACGTCGGTGGCCGCGCTGCGTCGGCGCGTGTAGCTGCCGTGCCGGAGCTGATGCAGTAAGACGATCCCGCAGAGGCTAAGAAGTAGATCGACCGCCACGGTCACCAGCATGAGGTCGGATGGAGAGCTGTCCCATACGTGCGGCAAGACCAGCCGCGTGACGGCGAGCGTGACGACTTGCGCGATCGCGAGGATCATCGGCCAGCGCGATGCGCGGCCCCCCTCGACGAGGGTCTCTCCAACCAGGCCGATCATCCAGATCGCGCGGAGTGCCACCCACAAACACATCCCGATGATGAGCGTCGGCGCGATCCGCAACGGCTCACCTTCGAGACTTCTCCAGAACAGCACGCCTCGGCCGATCAACAGCACGGGGACGATGAGCCCCGCGCTCACGAGGAGGCCGAGGCTGACGAACGATAGCCGCCTCCCGATCTCGATCGCCCAGCGTCTCGGCTGGAATGCGAAGTAGGGTCGCACGTGGATGAGCAAGCGGGTGGTCTCCTTGACGCCCCCGACCACCATCGTGTGCAGCAGCTTGTGTGCGACGTAGGCGAACAGCGGGATCCAGGTCAGGGCTCGGCGACCCGGCGCGATCGCCAGGTAGAAGCCCACGTCCACACAGAGGAAGCCGATCAGCGCGGTCGCGGATGCCTTGAAGAGCTCGACGATGTCTGCGGTCCACGTTCGAAGCTCCCGGACCCGGATCTGAAACAACGCCCGCAGGGGCAATCCGGTCGCGCGAGACCAGCAGGCTCGTGCGAACAGGATCACGGGAACCAGCCGCACCGCGAGATACGCGAGCGGCAGATCGGCCACGATCATCGCGATGCCACACAGGCCTGACGCGACCGAGAGCCAGCGAAACCATGGCGAGAGTGCTGGGTAGTCCCAGCTCCTCAGGTGGTAGATGAGGAACGTCGACGAGCTGACGAGCGGCAGCGTGAGCAGCGTGGACATCAGCACGGCCCGAAAGATCGGCGGTGTACTGTGGTCGAGCCCCGCGCGTGCGAGGTAGACGCTGATCGCACAGCTCGTGACGAGCGCGAGGAGGAAGATCACGCTCGTGGTCTCGCGGATGCGGGCGACGTCGTTGTTCCCTGGTCGCTCGGCCTGCGAGAACAGCTTCCGACTGCTCGCGAGCGCCACGATCACGATCGCTGTGCCGAACGACGAGACGATGCGAAGCAGCTTGATCGAAGCCGGTGGAAAGTAGACGTAGTGCACCCACGCCAACACCAGGATCTCGATCACCTGGAGCCCCGCACCCAGACTCAGCCATCGCAGATAGCGCGACTGACCGCTCATGCTGGACCGCATCACTTCCAGCGGCTTCTGCGTTCGAATGGCGGGGCCGCGCTGATGGGCCCGTGATGCAGCCGCCATGATGCGGCGCTTCACCGCGGTGAAGCGCTCAGCGTAGGCCATTTGTCCGCGTCAGGTGCAACATCGACGGTAGCCCCAGCTCGCGAAGCCTGCGGTAAGGATAGCGACGGAACAGACCCTTCTTGAATCCTCGACCGAGCCCGAGCTTCAACACCGTCTGGGCCACCCATTTGTCGAGCTCGCGTAGCGCGTTGTCATCGGCGACTCGCCCCACGTAGGTGTGGATCGGGTTGGTTCGAAAGATTCCGCGCTCGGTGCAGAGAGTCCGAACTGTCGCGATCAAGGCGGCGATCTTCTCGTCGGGAGATGCGGTCGGGAAGTGACTCGCGGTCTGTGCGAGCTTGCGGCGGATGAAGCCGGTGACCTTGCGCTGCTTCTTCAGATCGAGATGGACGTCACCCTTGAACGTGATCCGCGCACCGAGATAGTCGAATTCCGAGCTACAAACGACGTCGCCACGCGAGCTGCCAGCCTGGTGCGACGGCGACAACCCGAGCTGCCTCGACTTCGACTCGTTGAACTCGAGGCCGCGGTCGTGGAGATGAGCGGCAACACGCGCTTGTGCGGACGAGAACGCTCCTTCATCGAGGGTCAAGAACAGGATGTCGTCGCCATAGCGCAGGTAGAGCGACCTCGGGACGCATTCGAGCTCGCGGTCGAGCGCGAGCAAGTAGAGATTCTCGAACACGAGCTGGACGTAGGATCCAGTCGGCAGCCCACGCGTGTTGCGTTGCACGGTGCCGTCGGCCTCGATCTTTGGAAAGCGGCAGATCTCGCCGAGCAAGGTCGCGAGCTCGGGCGACGGCCCCAACGCGGCGGCGAAGTCGGCCAACACGTGCGTGTGCTGGAGGCTCTCGCCATAGCTCTTGACGTCTCGACGCATCGCCCAGACCCGCTCGTGATGCGGCACGCACGCGACAAATGCAGCAGCACGTTCGACGGCCATCGCACTCGAGCGCATGGGCCGAAAGCTGAACAGACAATCGGGGAGCAACGCTCGAGTCCGCTCGGCGACCCACTCTGCGAAGTAATCGATGATGAACTGATCGAGCCATTCGAACTGATGCACGGTGCGCGGTTTGTCGGTCCGCACGATGATCGGGCGGGCGGGCTGGAGCACGAAGTCCCGCTCGCGGATCGCCCCAAGGGCGAGGGGAACGAGCCGATCAGCGTTTCGGACGAGCTCGGATAACGTTAGCTGGTCGTCCGGCCGGTACTTCCGGCGCTCGCGTTGCTTGCGCTGGAACGCCCCGAAGGCTCGCCAGACGTTCGCCATGGAAAAGAACGCCAGCGGATCGGCGGCGGCAGGAATGTATGAGGACCGGGTCGGCAATCGGTGTTGTATGAGCCATTATTGGCTCGTATTATTCTTACCGACCGCAACCGGACCTTCTCTCGTCCCCCGAAACTCGGGCGAAGGTTGCAGCAAGGGGAAAGAGTTCGAGAAGAGACCTCACGGGAAGTCTGGGAATGCCGACCCGGTCGACCGGGACGCTAACATTTCAACGACGGGCGTTCAAGCGTGCGTACAACTCGGGATTCGCCGTGTCTTGAAAGGCCCGAACCTGGCATCGTTCCGTCATGAGAACGAGGCATCTGCGTTCGGTCTTGATCGGTCTCCTGGTCATTGCTGGATGCAAGGATTCGTCACCCTCGCCGAGTCCAACCGCCACACCGGAAGCACCGAAGCCTCGTGGGCCGGAAGAGCGCATCAGGCCGACGCTCGATCCGAAGCCCGAGACCAAGCCGCGCGGCGAACAGCTCGAAAAGGTGGCGGCAAAGAAGCTCCAGAAAAAGCTAGATCGTGCGGTCGCACGGCTCGATGCCGATGGCGACGGCACGATCACGGTCGCCGAGCTTCGCGACGCAAAGGATCACTACTTGAAATTCGATGACCCAACCGCGGTCGACACCGATCACGACGGCATCATCACACCCGAGGAGCTCGAGGCGGCTCTCGTGGCCAAGCGTGACCACCACACGCCACATGCACCTCCACCCAACCAGTGACGGACCGCTCGAACCGTCTGCACGGACGGAGTCCCGAGCACGATGAGATGCGACAGGGCTCGTCGACGGGCTGTCAGCTGGCGTACTTTGTAGGACTGGAGCTCGTCGAGGTGCGAGCCCTCGTACCGAGTAGGACCCGGTGTCATGTTCGCGCTCAAACGTCGACGTGGCCGGGTGATCTCTGTTCAAAAAATTGACGTGTTTTGGTTTACGAATTTATCGCGGTTGTGTAGCGTATCGAACGGTCACTGCATGTTGGGGCATGCAGCAGCGACCACGTTCGTGCCGGGCAACAACCTTCGGAGGAGTATCGGTGCAAATCGAAACACGCACGAAAATTCATTTTGCGCCGCAACAGCGATGGCGCTTCTCTGTGGTCGCTGGCGGGCTCGTTGCCCTGATCGGCTGCGCAAAATCGAGCGACCAGACCGGCACGGCTAACAGCTATGTAACCGTGGGTAGCGGTGCTGCTAGCTGTGCCTACGATCCGAACCAGACCGGCATCGAGGTCGGTTCTGAGTGCACCATAGGCGATCATTGCTGCCCGAACTCGGACGATCCGCCCCTTCAGGCAGAGTGCGATGTACAAGTCGAAGCCGCCTACGACAAGTACGGCGTTCTGGTTGGTGGGACCGGGACGGGTATCTGCGAGGTGGTTGGCGCACCCCAACGGAGGGCGTTCGACGTCCTCGCACGTGGGACGAACCCGTACAGTGGCGCACCCCTGACCCACGACGATGTCGCGGCAGCGGTTCTCGGTGCGTCCGGGGCCGACGAGAAGACTCCGGGCAACAAGAAGGACCCGACGGCCAGCTGTCCGACTGCCTTCGATATCGACGGCGACAACAAGATCACCGATCACGATCTGAAGGCGTTCGACGCTCACCAGATCTCGGGGTCCCACTCGTTTGGCGAACACCTTTTCTGTGTGAACTCGATCCCGAACAACCGCGCGTTCAAGAACGAAACGGGAACCGCATCGACGGTCACCCTCAATGGTAGCGCCATCGATACGACCAACCCATTCTTCCAGCGCGAGTTCGGCAACGGTCGTAGTTGCTTGACCTGCCACAAGCCGTTCGACAGCTGGACGATCAACCCCGACACCGTCGTTCACACGTTCAACCTCACCGATGGCAAGTCGCCGATCTTCCGCACGAACGACGGATCGAACCGACCGAACCACTGTTCGGGTGACGTGACCAAGAACTGCTCGAGCGCATCGGATTGCTCCAGTGGTGGCTTGGGGACCTGTGGTCCGGTCAACCTGTCGAGCGTCAGTGCCCGTCGTACGGCGTACAGCATGTTGCTGAACTTCGCAGACATTCGCGTGGGTCTGCCGCTGCCTCCAGGTGACTTCACTCTCTCGTCCGTGAACGATCCCTATGGCTTCGCCAGTGCGGCCGAGCTGTCGCTCTTCCGCCGTCCGCTGCCCACCTCGAACGTCAAGTACCTCTCGGCGGTCATGTGGGATGGGCGTGAGACAGCTCCAGCTCACCAGCTCACCGGCTACGACAGCACGGGGTCAAACATGACCACCTGCGGCGACGACAACTCGTTCCTGTGTGGCAAAGACTGGAGCCACCTGAACAACGACATCTTCGATCTCAAGAAGCAGTCGAACGACGCCACGATGGGGCACGCCGCACTGCCGGGTGGGTTGACCACGGCCGAGCAGTACGCTGTCGCCAAGTTCGAATCGAGCATCTTCTTTGCGCAGCTCACCGACAAGAAGGCCGGCGACCTTCACGATCCCGCGCACGGCGCGTTCTGCGGCCCCCAGGGGCTCGCGACCTTGGATTACTGGCAGCCGACGAATGGCAATCTCGATCGGACGCAGTTCTACGCCGGCATCAACGACCCGCTCGGGTTCAACCCACTCCCCACGATTTTCACCGCTGCCATCTTCCACAACTACGAGAACCCTGCTTGGGTGACCGCCGGGGCGAACCAGTCGACGCGAGACAAGCGGGCCTCGATCGAGCGTGGCGAAAAGCTCTTCAACAACGATAGCAACAGCCTGGAGATCCAGATCACCGATGTCGGTGGCCTCAATGGATCCCTGGACCACCCCCTTGGCACGGCTGTCATCGCTGGCGCGTGTGGGACGCTCTTCAACCAGCAGTGCCCTGGCACCGAGTCGTGTGCCGCGAATCTCGGATTCCCGCTCGACATCGGCCTGAGCTCGACGACCAATGGCTTGCTCCCGAACGCCACACTTGCCCAGTTCCCCAAGTACACGCTCACCTCCGGCGCCACGACGATCGTGGTGACCGACCCAGGTCGGGCGCTGTTGACGGGCAAGTTCAAGGACGTTGGCAAGTTCAAGGGGCCCATCCTTCGCGGCGCTGGGGCACGCGCCGCGTTCATGCACAACGGCATGCTGGCGACGCTTGACGACGTGGTCGCGTTCTACCTTGGTGGTTGTCTCGACGCGACAAACACCCCCAAGCACCGCAACAGCAACGGTTCGTGCCCGAGCGGCAGCACCTTCCGGGGACGCTTCGCGGTGAAGCGAAACGGTTCGGCCTACACCCCGACCGTACAGGACGAGGCCGATATCGTCGCTTTCCTGTCATCGCTCTGAGAGCAACGTCGATCTGACAAGGAAGCGGGCCATCTTGGCCCGCTTCGCATTTTCGGCCGTCGGTCAGATAACGATGTTCAGCTAGATCATGTTCAAAGGGTAGATTGGCAAACCGTCGATGAATTACGATAACAACACGGCCTGCAAGGCAGGGGGAGACTCATGAAAAGCCTGTACACGGCTCTGTTGTTCGTAAGTTCGGTCACCGCTTGTGGGATCGGGATAGGCGATACCGCCAAGACCAAGGGGAAGCCGTTCTTGGATGCGGCCGTTATCGTTACCCCGGTCGACGCCGTGTCCGACGCGGCAGTCGTAGGTACGCCGGATGCGTCGAATCCTCCACCTCTCGTCATCGCGTGTTTCACCGAAGGAAACCCCACCCAGACATGTTCGGGCGTCCCCTGTAACTTCAACAACTACAACGCCTATCATGACGGTTACTGCAGCAGCACCGCTCCGCAGACCTATGGTCTCGAGACCTGCGATGGTCCCGAAGACTGCGCGGCCGGAAGCCATTGCTGCGACGTCTTGACGGATACCGGCGACGGGTATCTCGTCAATATCAGCTGCCAGGCACGGGCCTGCCCAACAGGTGTAGGCAACTTCGAGGTATGTCATCCCACCGGCGGACCCTGCTCTGACGCAACCAAGCATTGCGTACCAACAGGTACCGCTGGCAACTACACGATCGCTTCAAACATCTACGTGTGTCAGTGAGCTGAGCAGCCGAGCCGCTCCGAGCTATTTGTGGGGGCGAAAGCTCAGCACGTAGTATGCGAGCGCCCAGCGCTGATCGTCCGTGGTGATCTTGGCGAATGGGGCCATCGGCGTATTCGGCAATCCATTCGTGATCGTCGCGAACACTTGCTCGACCGACTCGCCAGCCTTGAACGGATCGCGTGTGAAGTCACGCGGCGGCGGCTTGAGCGAGAACGCGACCGGGCCGTTGCCCTCGCCGGTGAGGCCGTGACACGCGATGCATCCCACCGCCGAACCCTCGTACGTGGCCTTGCCAAGGGCGAGGATCGCGGGTGTGCGTGGTGGGGTGTTCGCGACGGCAATCGCGGCGAGCCCAATCGCAGCAACACAAACAGAGCACGCAACGAGGCGGCGCATTCCCATAGCCTACCGCATCGAGCCTGAACCTACACCGACGATGTCAGGCGACGGAACTTCGCCTCTTCGTTTTCGTCGGACCTCGGCGTGCTCACCGCGGCGAGGTGACGATCGACCCGGCAGACCGCGTCGCCCACGCTCGAGGCGTAGGCTATAGTCCGCCGCGATGCGGGGGACGATTCTCGTCATCGACGATAACGTCGAGAATCGCGCCCTCGCACAGGCGACGCTCGAGGACGAGGGCTACAAGGTGGTGCTGGCCGGCGGTGGTGCCGCCGGGGTGGCAGCCTTCACCGACGAGCGACCCGACTGCATCCTCCTGGATGTCCGGATGCCCGAGGTCGATGGCCCGACGGCCTGCCGGCGGATCCGGGCGCTGCCCGGTGGGGAGGACGTGCCGATCGTGTTCGTGACCGCGCTGCGCGACGTCGAGACGTTCGACCGTGCATTGCACTCGGGCGGCGACGACTTCATGACGAAGCCGTTCCGGCCCAACGAGCTGGTCGTGCGCGTCGAGGCGGCGCTGAAGCTGCGCCGGCTCGCGACCGAACGCACCGAGCTCTACGCCCAGATCAAGCAGCAACGCGATCAGCTCCAGCGCCTGCAGCTCGAGCGCGAGCAGCTCGTGTCGTTCCTCGTGCACGATCTCAAGAATCCGGTGAATGCGATCGAGCTTCACGCGGAGCTCGTGCTGCGCGACAAGGGCGGCACCGAGCGGTCCCGGCGTGCGGCGGGTAACATCCAGCAGGAGGGCCGGTCGCTCCGGTCGTGTCTCTATAGTTGTGTAGAAGCCGGTTTCTTGGGCCGCAAGAAAAGAAGGGGGAACCTCCGGGTTGCGACACCGAGGAGGAACCCCCATGAGCAGACCAAAACGATCCACCCACGCCGAATTTATCGACCTCGA
>JAPLLF010001170.1 GCA_026387715.1 Pseudomonadota bacterium | reverse complement strand
GCGGCGATCAGCCGGGCGTCGACGCGCGTCGAGTTGGTGCCGCCGAGCGGGCGGATCTCGCCGTCCTGCAGCGCGCGCAGCAGCTTGGGCTGCAGCTCGAGCGGCAGCTCGCCGATCTCGTCGAGGAACAGCGTGCCGGTGTCGGCGGCGAGGAACAGGCCGCGCTTGGCGGTGTCGGCGCCGGTGAACGCGCCGCGCACGTGGCCGAACAGCTCGCTGTCGAGCAGCGTGCCGACGAGCGCGCCGCAGTTGACCGGCACGAACGGCCGGCTCGCGCGGCGGCCGGCGTAGTGCAGCGCGCGCGCGACGAGCTCCTTGCCGGTGCCGCTCTCGCCGGTGATCAGCACCGGCGCGTCGGCCTTGGCGACCTTGTCGATCGTCGCGCGCAGCTCGCGCATCGCCGTCGACTCGCCGATCATGCTGCCGTACGCGAGCCGTCGGGTGAGCTGATCGTGCGAGCGGCGCAGCTCGTCCTCGGCGAGCGCGCGGCCGACGACCAGGCGCAGCTCGTCGGGCGAGAACGGCTTGCCGATGTAGTCGCGCGCGCCGAGCTTCATGCCGCGCACCGCGGTGTCGAGCGACGGGTACGCGGTGATCAGCAGCACCGCGGGCGGCGTGTCGCCGGCGAGCAGGCGCGGCAGGATCGACACGCCGTCCTGGTCGGGCAGGTTGATGTCGCACAGCACCAGGTCGAAGTGACGCCGGCTGGTCGCCGCGATCGCGCCCGCGGCGGTGTCGACGGTCTCGACCTCGTAGCCGGCGCGCTGCAGCACGTCGTTGCACAGCGAGCGAATGCCGCGTTCGTCGTCGACGACGAGGATCCTCACCGGGCTGCTCACGTCGCATTCGTTCGTGACGCTGGTCGCGATCCCTGGCGCAAACACCAGGATCCTTGGTCAGATGACGTCCCGATCACCAGCAAGCACAATCCTGTTTGTTGCGCATCTGTTGTTGTATGAGATCCGAAATCCAAGTGGTAAACCGCTTTTTTGGATCTCATGGATAGGTAAGTATGCGTGCCTTGATTCGATCGACATCTGTTGTGCTGTCTGCAGGATTGAACCACCGATAGGGAACCACGCAGGAGGTAGATGTCAAGCACGCCACGGCTGATGTCATCTCACGCACAGCAGTCGTGGACGACACCACGACCGCTGCTCCAGCAGTCGCACCTGTGTCGATGCTCTGGCCCCAGACATCGAAATCGAAGTACTCGGCGAGCCCACTGCGATAGTATGTTGCCTCGATTAGTCGCCCGGTTGATCCTCGTCGGGATACCTGGGGAGCCAACTCGTTCTCCCCTCCAGTTGCTACCGGATACGTCCCAGCGAGCACCGTGGATGGCTTGACTGTGGTTGCAAAGATGTCGACCCCGGCTGTGGCAAGGTTGCGGTCATCCTCATAGAGAACCTGATAGTTGTCGCCGTCGAACGCGACACGTGGTGATCGTTGCGCTTGTGTGCCGCTGGCGATGCCAAAGACCGAGTGAACGGTTCCGTCAGGATCTACCAATCCACCCACGATGTCGAGTCCACCGCCAGCAGGAATCGACTGCCACACTGCGAGGAACGCCGTGCCATCGAAGGCGATGTCTGGAAAGCTTCCTATCGTATGATCGATATTGACAGCGCGTGGTGAGCCAATCGGGGTTCCTGTCGAACCGGAGACAGCAATCGTCTGGATTTCAGCACCATTGTAGTCCCAGATCACGTGCCAGTCATTAGCCCCAAAGGCGACTCGAGGATGCAGTTCGGCACCCAGAGTAGACGCAATCGTCGAGCTGGACCCAACCAAGACCCCGGTCAGGGCGTTCACTCGGACTCCGTAGATGTCGCCACTCCCAACCGCCTCGTTCTGGTACACCACCAAAAACTGAGTCCCGTTGCATCCGATTGCCGCGTTGGTCTGGATCCCAGATCCTGTGCCGAGGGGTATCGCCGGCAACTGGACGGTGCCATCGGCATTCAACAACGTGCCAAAGATGTCGACATTCGGAAACCCGTTGCGGGTGTCTGACCAGGCGACTAGGTATTTCCCATTGCACTGGGCGATCGCCGGAGCAGTCTGGCGATTCGCTGACGCCGAAATCAGGAACTCGTTTGACGCAACACCTGAAAATGAGATGCGGTTACCCCAGATGTCAGCATTGCTCTTGTCGGCACGCACATCGGGCCACGTCAAGAAGTAGCTCGCGAACTCATCGGAATGAACCGCGATTCGAGACTCCGATTTCTGGAATACCGATGATGCCGCGCCTGAGAGAATCTGGCTGCCCAGAGTCGCTACGGATCCCGTGCTGGGGTTGATCGTGAGCCGCCGCGAATAAACCTTCGATGGTGGTGCAGGCACTTGAAGCGTTGGATCTGGCGTGTCTCGCCATGCAACCAACATCTGAAGATTGCTGCTGCCATATCCAGCGATAGCTGGGTTGCTCTGTCGGCCTACGCCACTTGCGACAACCAACGTCGATAGTGTGAAGGGATGACTCAGTTGTCCCGGCGAAAACGGCACGAGGATCACAGGTGCCACATAGACCACCGTATCGGATCCGATCACTTGATCGAAAGTCATCACCCATTCATTATATCCAGCAGCATAGGCGATGTCTGGATTGCCAACGACTCCACCTCCTGGAAGTGTATTACTTGCCAATACCCCTGGGCTGCCCACGATAGCCCCGTCGTTGCCAAGCTCTACACCTGTCACCGAACCCACCGATGGCTGATCCGCCACCATGACGAAGTGCGTCGTTCCTGACTGCGGGATCCCACTCCCCGCGATCCGCGGCTTATTGGCGGCAAGAACGACACCTGAATTAACCTGGGCCGAAAAGACGAGCGGATTTGCCTGTGTCAGTGTCAGACCGGCACTAGAGATATTACCACTTTCCTCCCAGACGACCACGAAGTGCTCACCTGTGCTATCGGTGTTGCGAGCCAGGTGCGGATTTGAGCACGCGGAGGTGCTTGCGGTACATGCTGAAACGAGGTTGTTCGTTGAGCCAGCCGCGCCTCCAAAGGGCGGAATCGTCCGTGCGCCCAATTTGCCTAGTCCTGAGTCATCCTCAATATAGACAACAAGATAATGTTGGAGGAGATCACTCCAACGGACCGTAGGAAACCTGAAGTTCGCATTGATCTCCGCTGGACTAATGAGAACTCCGACAGGGTCGGCGATGACGCCGGTTCGGCTAACGCGAGCACCGAAGACATCGTATTTTAGATTGAGGGTTCTTCGACGATCCGACCACACGACGATGAATTCTCGGTTGATCTGTCCCGAATGGCCGATGGCAGTCGTGATCTGGGCATCGGGAGCACCTGAATAGATCGGTGCATCCATGCTGTACTCGGCAGAGATCGTTGGATCGAGGGTTGCTGGAAAAACCGAGGATGCCACGATTGACTCCGGAACGTCGAAGATAATCCTGCTTCCGTCAAACTTGGCGGTGATGTCGGTGGTAACGCCAACTCCGTCGATCCAGTGCCCATGCCCATATTGGACACCGAGGCCGCTCTGACGATCGGCGAAGTGGAGGCCTCCCTTGCTGCTCCCAATATATTCCAGCCCGGAGGTTGCAAGCACAACGCGTAGGGGCACAGAGGGTCGATGTGGAACATCCCAGGATTGTTCCGCACCGAGCTTTCCGACCCGCAAGTGCTCGATCACATCATCTTCGAGGTCGAGTGAAGCCATTCCGTTGGGACTGGCGGTGTAGCCCTTCGAGATTGAGCGTGGCTCGACTGTTTGTAATATTAGGGAGTTCGACGTTTTGGATTGATCGGGGCGAACCGATGCGAAGTGGACCTCATTCCCCGTAAGTGAGATCGCGAAGGCAAGGTCGCCGGAAACGAGGCTGCCGCGAATCGGGAGAAACGCATGTCGAGTGAGGTCGATGATCGACGACAGACTCGCCGGGATGTTCGTGAGTTCCTCGTCTGGGACTGGTGTTGAATTCTTGGCAGTGAAGGAAGCTCGAGAAGTGCGCTGTGTCTTTGAGTCGAGAGGGATATGAGGTGATGGAGGACTAGTAGATGTTTGCCCCGCGATGAGCCAAATGAGAGAGATTACGGCAATTGTCAGCAACGGTAATTTGCAGCGACGCATAACACCCCAGGTGATGACCCAAAAATTACATCGCGAACAGCACGCCATCGATTGTGAAGGCGTGAATCGCACTCGATCCGCGAACGACGCTCGCCCTGGTCCAAGGAACCGAGAAATTGTAGGTGATTGGTTGTAACGCGGAAGAAGTGATGCTTAGGGAATCACCATCAAAAAGGATCGATAATCTTCCATCCGGCTGGAGTGTCCATAGGGCCATGTAGCCACCATGTGAAAACCATTGGATCAGACTGCCGGGCTGAACGGACGCGAATGGAGTCAGTTGTTCAGCCTCTGGACTGCTGGAGAATTGCCACGTGTAGATGTCTCCTGAAGGGCTGATAACAGCCAGTGGACCTGGAATCAATGTGGAGATCCATTCGCCCCACATGTCACCGCCAGCAACCTGAAATGGCCAGGTCCCTGTGAATCGCATGACCACATCGATGTCTGTGGCTTCGTGTGGAAGTGGAGAAGGATCAAGACGTACCTCCTCCAGATTAACGAAGGCGCCCGTGTCATAAAACTGAACGATCTGCTTGTGAGGTTGGAATGTCCAGTTCTTTCCATACCCAGCCACCAGCACACGATGTTGCTTGTTGGGAGCTGGAAATCTCCACGTCCTTGTGGTGAATGCTAGGTTGTCATGGACGACGAAGACAACGACGAGAAGATCATGCGGTGGAGTTCGGCTGTGATCAACGATGACAATCTCGTCGTGGCCGACTCCCTCTATGAAGGAAGGGGACCCACCGTCAGTGAATGGATAGGGAAGTTCGTGGATCTCCACTTCGTTGTCGGTGGGTAGCCGAGCCCAATAGAGGTGTAGGGATCCATCTTGATCGCTGCGCTCCATCCAAGCAGGCACGATAACTGCCGAGTTGTGAAGTTGTGTGGATCCGAGGGCAAGGGGGGCTCCTGAAACTTTCAGGGTGTTGACAATGGGATTCGTGCTGCCATCGAAGTTCCAAGGATGGAGTTCTCGAATTGCATGAACTCCACTGTCGTCGAACTCCGTATATGCCAGCCCGAAGTTGTCACCAGGAGTCTGGATCGTCACCGATGACAACGCCGAGAACTGCAGATTTGCTTGGCGGAGATGGGAGAGATCTCCAAGTGAGGGAGCTTGGTTGCAATTTCGATCGCAGTGGCTCTCACTCGTACCGTTCAGTACGCCATCATCACAAACCTCGAATGGCCAATTAGCACCATCCCAGCCCTTGATCGGGGTCTGCTCCACCACTCCGTTCCCACAGCTGGGTGCATCCGGAGGTGGACTTGCCGAATCCACAGGCATACGATCTGGCGGAGCACATGTGATGAGCCCCACCGCGATGATCAACGCTTTCGCACTAATACCCCACACCCCAAGGTAACATAGGCGATGACGACATTTTCGTCAACCCACGTGAACCACCAGCCCAACTCAAGCGATTCCCTAATAGCGATAATATCCTGCCAGAGCATGCTACAGGTCTACGATTCAGATCCCCACGCACGCTCTACACAACTTCGCTCGGATCCTCACCGGGCCACCAAGCTGCTCACGTCGCATTCGGTATCACGACGCGGAACTCCGCGCCACGACCGCCCGGGGCGTCGGTGACCTCGATCGAGCCGCCGACCGTGGCGACCAGGTGCTTGCTGACCGCGAGCCCGAGGCCGGTGCCGACGCCGGCGGCCTTGGTGGTGAAGAACGGGTCGAACACCTTGAGGCGGTGCGCGGCCGGCACGCCCGGGCCGTCGTCGCGGACCGTGATCAACGTCGCGATGCCGCCCGGCGCGGCGCGGGTCGCGATCGCGATCGTGCCGGTCTCCTGCTTGGCCTCGACCATCGCCTGCGACGCGTTCTGCACGAGGTTGACGAGCACCTGCTGGAGCGCGTTGGCCTCGATCGCCAGCCGCGCGGTCGTCTTGACGTCGGTCGTGATCCGGGCGCGGGCGCGCTTGAGCTGCGGCGCGAGCAGCGCCTCGACGTGCACGATCACCTTGGCCGGATCGGCGTGATCGTCGGAGGCGAGCGCGGTCGGCGTCAGCGCGCGCGTCGACTCGCGCGGCGACCGGGCGTACTCGAGCAGCCCGCCGATGATCTTCTTCATCCGCTCGGCCTCCTCGGCGATCAGCTCGAGGCCGGCGCGATCGGGGTGATCGGCCGGCTTGTCCTCGAGCAGCAGCTTGGCGTAGCCGAGCACGGTGGTGAGCGGGTTGTTGATCTCGTGGGCGACCTGCGCCGACATCACGCCGACCGACGCGAGCCGATCGCCGCGGGCGAGCGCCTGCTGGAGCTCGGTGCGCTCGGCGATCCGCCGCGCCATCTCGTCGATGCGCTGGCCGAGCACGCCGATCTCACCCATGCCCTGGACCGGCGGCGGAGCGTCGGCGCTGCCCGCCGCGATCGCGTCGGCGCGGCGCGCGAGCAGCGCGAGCGGGCGCACGAGCCGGGTCGCGAACCACACGCCGAGCGCGAGCGCGAGGGCGAGCGCGAGCGTGCCGACGATGATCGTGTCGCGCGTCGTCCGGCGGGCGAGGGCGTAGGCCTCGTGCTCGGGCTGCTCGTGCACGATCGCCCAGCGAACGCCGCGCTGCGACTGGTAGCTCGACAGGTTTCGGTACGCCGACACCCAGCCGCGCTCGACCAGCGTGCCCTCGACCGTCGAGGCGAGCGCGCGATCGACCGCGGGATCCTTGCCGAGCAGCGTCTGCGGCGGGCTCGCGTCGTCGCTCGACGCCACCGGCACGCCCGCGCCGTCGACGACGAGCACGCGCGCGCCTTGCCCGAGCCGCGCCGCGGCGATCACGTCGCGCACGAACCCGAGGTCGAGGCTCGCGACGATCACGCCCATCAGCTCGCCGGTGCGCCCGCGCGCCTGGACGACGAGTCGCACGATCGGGCGCCCCGAGATGCTCTGCGCGTAGCTGTTCGCGGCGTCGGGCGCGGGCTCGAACGTGGCGTCGCCGATGTAGCCGCCGAAGCTGTGCGAGCCGATGTCGACGCCGGGCGGCAGCGGATCGCCGAACAGCTGCTTGCCGTCGGGGTCGACGATCGACACCGCGTGGACGATCGGCACGTCGCGCCGAAGCCGGGCGACGAGCAGCTGGGCGCCGCGCGCGTCCTCGGTGGCGTCGGCCCAGGTCGCCGCGGCCAGCTCGACGGTGCGCCGTGCGTCCTGCAGCGTGCCGTCGAGCGCCGCGCCGAGCGCGCGGATGTGGGCGAGCGCGCCGCGCTGGACCTCGCGCTCGACGTCGTCGCGCGCGCGCATGATCGCGAGCACGCCGACGATCGCCGTCGGGATCAGCGCGGCGAGCGCGAGCCCGACGACGATGCGCAGGCGCAGCGAGCGCGCCGGGGACATGCGGCGGACCTTGCTGTCTTTCGGGGCCTTCGGGGTCTCGCTCATCGCGCCATCCGCTTCTCGAGGCGCGCCCAGCCGCGGCGCACCCCGGCGAGCGCCTCGTCGGCGGTCGCGTCGTGGGCGACCACCGCCGCGAGCGCCGGGTTGAGGTCGTCGAACAACAGCGGGGTGATCGGCGACCGCGGCAGCGGCTCGCCCGCGCGCAGCGCGTCGGCGACCGCGTGCACGAGCGGCGACGTCTCGCCGAGGGAGCTGGTCCGCGTCGGCAC
>JAPLLF010000141.1 GCA_026387715.1 Pseudomonadota bacterium | reverse complement strand
CCGGCAGATCCTGTGGAACGTCGTCAAGAACGCGGCGAAGTTCACGCCCAGCGGTGGCGCGATCACGCTGCGCGCCGAGGTCGCGTCGTCCGGCGCCGGCGAGGTGGCGCGCGTCGTCATCCGGGACACGGGCATCGGCCTCGCGCCCGAGACGATCGGCCGCATCTTCGAGGCGTTCGAGCAGGCCGACCCGTCGATCACCCGCGAGTTCGGCGGGCTCGGCCTGGGCCTCGCGATCAGCCATCGCCTCGCGGTGCTCCACGGCGGCACGATCCGCGCGACGAGCGACGGGCCCGGTCGTGGCGCCACCTTCACGCTCGAGCTGCCGATGCACCGCGGACCGCGCGCGATCACGGCGCGCCCGGTCGCTGCCGCCTGCGCGACCACGCTCCGGCTGCTCGTCGTCGACGATCACGCCGACACCGCGGACATCCTGACGACGCTCCTCGTCAACCACGGCTACGTGGTGCACGTCGCGACCAACGCGAAGGACGCGCTCGCGCTGGCGTCGACCCACGCGTTCGACCTGATGATCTCGGACCTCGGGCTGCCCGACGCGTCCGGCTACGAGCTGATGCAGCAGGTCCGCGCGCGCGTCGGGTTGCCTGGGATCGCGATGAGCGGGTGGGGTCGCGAGGAGGATCGCCGGCGCGGGATCGCGGCGGGGTTCGCCGCGCACCTCGTCAAGCCGATCGCGATCGCGGACCTCGTGGCGACGATCCAGCGCGTGTTCGACGCGACGCCGCGCAGCTAGCTCAGTTGCAGGCGCCGGTGCTGCAGTCGCACGGCGCGGGCTGCCCACCGACGAGGCACTGCGGCGCGAGCGACTTGTCGAGCAGGTACTCCTCGACGAACCGCAGCGCCGCGGGCTTCTTGTTGATCCCGGAGTGCGTGCCGTTGTCCTCGGCGGGCGGCACGTTGGTCGTGGGCGGCAGCGGCGTCGGGTGCTCGTCGAACAGCACGATGCCGTTGGTCGACAGGTCGGTCTTCGGCGTGAGGTGCCACGGGGTCTTGACCGTCGGGGCGAGCATGTCGATGCCCATCGTCCTCGCGACCATCTCCGTCGACGCGTTGGTCACCAGGCAGTCGCCGACCGAGTACCACATCAGGATCTCCTTCGTGGGCTGATCGGGGAACATCGGATCCTTGATGACGTGCGCGGCCGTCGTGACCGGATCGTATGGCTCCATCGCCATGCCGAGGATCGCGACGATCAGCTGGTAGACGTACGGGTCCTCGTACGAGCCCTTCGCCGCGCCCATCAGCAGCGACCACGCGGTCGAGCGCTCGAACAGCAGCGACCACACGCCGCCCGGCACGGCGAGCACGCCGCGCTTGATGTTCGGGTCGTACGCCATGAACGTGTTGCCCATGATCCCGCCGAGCGAGCCGCCCACGTAGTAGGTCTGCGATGAGTCGATCAGCTGCGCCCCGTCGCTGTCGCGCTTGAACGCCGGCGAGCTCTTCATCCCGTTGCGGGCGACGGTCTCGAGCGCCATGAAGTCGACCACCGACTGCGCGAGCTTCTCGGTGATCTGCGGGCCGCGGTTCATGTCGTTGACCGCGAGCGGCGCGAGCGCGAGCTGGCGCTCGGTGAGGCCGATGAAGTCGCCGGCGATGATGATGAAGCAGCGCTCGTTCGCGAGCTTCTCGACGAACTCGTCGCCCAGGTAGCCCTCGGCGGAGCCGAACAGGCCGTGGCCGAAGATGATCGTCGGGCGCGGCAGCGGCTCGGTCTCGATGCACTTGGGGAGTTGGGCTTGACCACCGTCGTGAACGTAAGCGCCGAGCCGTCGGTGCCCATCGCCGGGAGCGCCTGCGCGCGCATCTCCGTGAGGTCCGAGCGCAGCGACGCGTCCGACGCGGTGACGAAGTCCCACGCGAGCACGAGCTCGTCGCGATGGACGCCCGCGGCCTCGAGCTTGTCGAAGATGCCGCTCTCGAACCGCGCCTTGATCGCCACGAACCGCTGGTGCGCGAAGTCGGTGCCATCCCGCAGGGCCGCGAAGCCCGGCGACACGGTGACGTCGCCGCCGTCGGGGGCGCGCACCGTGTTGCGGATCGCGACGACGTAGTGCGCCCGCTCGTTGAGCCGCTCGAGCGGCCGGATGATCAGCGCGCGCTTGGTGGGATCGCTCTGGTTCTCGTCGACCTCGGCGAAGAACGCGGCGCGCTTGCCGGTGTCGACGTCCATCACGACGATCGGCGACGTGGCGGCGAGCGACTCGTCGGGGTTCGCCATGTGCGGGAGGTTGTCGGTCGCCACCCCGGTCGCGAACTGCGCGAGCATCGCGCCGGTCGGCGAGAAGCCATCGATCCGGTTGAGCGGGTCGGGCGAGACCGAGACCTTGTCGTAGTTGCGGGGCATCCCGGCGAGCGGGAGATCGACACGGAACTTCGACCACGTGTCGGGATCCGCCTTCTCGTACGTCATCGACGGCCACGGCAACAGGCAGCCTTCGCCACCGAGAGGATTGCACTCCGCGGCGATGCCGGTCGAGTTGCCATCATCACCGCACGCCGCAACAAATCCGCACAGGAGCAACGCAAGCTGGAATCGCATGGGGCCTCGCGCGGGACCCTATCATCGCGGGCGCGGCGTATGCTCGCAGTTTCGGATGAAGGCTTGGGCACAGCGCGCGGTCGAGCTGCACCGCGAGCTCGCGGAGGTGGCGGAGGTCGGCCGCGTCGATCCGCGGTGGTGGCTGGTGGCCGCGGGCGCCGCGGTGGTCGAGCCCTGGCCGGCGCGCGGGACCTACCTGATCTCGGACGCCGAGCCCGGGGCCGACACCTTCATGGGGTACGCGGCCACCGTCGACGATCCGGTCCGCGACGCGATCGCGCGGGCGCACGCGGCGCGCGTGGCGCTGCGGGCGCTCGACGGCACGCTGCCGGAGCAGCCGCTCGCGATCACGGTCGAGCGCACGCGCGACGGCGGCGCGATCGCGCACCCGAGCACGCTCGCGCGCGTCGCGTTCGCGATCGGCGCGCGCGTGATCGTCGTCACGCTGCACGCGAACATCTCCGAGGAGGGGCCGCTCGCGACCCGGCTCGCGCGCGAGCTCGACGACCACGCGCTGTCGGCGGGCGGTCGGGAGGACGACACGCCGGAGGCCGAGGCGCCGTTCGTCACGATCACCCTCGGCGACGAGCCCCGCGCGTTCGCGCGCCACGGCCATCGTCGCGCGTGGACCGGCGCCGGCGGGCCGTGGCTGGGGCTCGGGCACGCCGACGGCCTCGCGACGATCTCGACGTGTCACCTCGCGGTCGATGGCTACGGGCACGCGCGCCTGACCTCCGCCATCGCGGAGGCCCACGCCGCGCTCTACCCGACCGCGCCCACGTCGCACCACCACCGCCCGGTGCCGGTCCCGAGCGACGTCGGCGGCCCGGAGCTGCGCGCGACACCGCTCGGCATCGCCTGGCGACCGATCCCCCACGGCCTGCGCGCGCTGCCCCTCGGGTTTGCGCTCGGACGCGTGCTGCACGCGCACGCCGGGCGACCCGACGCGCGGTTCTCGCCGACGTTCCAGATCCCCGTCGCGCCGGGGCGCCGCGACGATCCCATGCGCCTGCGCCGCCGCGTCGTGTTCGCGGTGTCGAGCGTGCGGTTCACCGACGGCGCGCCCGAGCCGTACGCGCAGTTCGCGGCGCGCACGCGCGAGCTGCTCGCGCGCGAGGCGATGGGCGAGGGGCTGTGCGGGCGCATGCTCGCGGCGGCCCGCGCGATGCCGGCGCCGCTCGCGTGGAAGCGCCGCCAGTTCAGCGCGCACCGGCCGCGATGGCTCGACCGGATCTCCGACGTGCTCGGCGGCCGCGCGTGCCTGTCGCGGATGTCGCTCGACGGCGCGCCCGGACCGGCGCTGTGCGCCGTGTCGTCGCCGTCGCGGTTCGCGACCCGCGGCGATCCGCTGGGCGCGTGCGTCGTCACGATCGTCGATCATCCCGACGGCGCCGCCACGATCACCGCGTGCGGCTCGGGGCTCGCCGGCACCGACGCGGCCGCCGAGACGCTGCTCGACGACCTGCTCGCCATGGCCGCGACGGCCAGCTGACCTACCATGACCGCACTGAACGAGATCGAGGGCGCAGTGCTCGACAAGCTCCTTGCGGGTGAGATCCCCACGCTTCAGATCCTACGCTCGCAACGCGATCACCTATGCGTGATGAAGCGTGAGTTCACGGGCGTTGGCTTCTACACGGAGTTTGGCCATCCGCCTGGGGCCGCACGGCTACGCGCACCCATGCGCGTTCGTTTCGGTGACGTCCTCGCTGACATCCGGGGGCTGGAGCACGGCGCTGGATTCGTACTGTTCATCGACGACGGACTGATCACGATGCTCGAGGGGTACTCGACGGCGAATGAACCGTGGCCTGAACTCACGGCTCCGCTCTCCTTGCGCTACTTGCCACCCGAGAGGGACCTCGGTCCTCTCATGGCCAAGCCATGAGGAGGAGTCCGCGAAGGTCGTCGCTCTAGCAGTGGATTATTGCACCGAGGAGTACCGTCGCCAGCGACGCGTCCCACCAGCACCAATCCAGATAGAGCACCCATGACCGTTGCGCATGCCGGCGTCGTAGATTGGCTGGGACTCGAGAAGCTCACTGGGCACGTGAGCCTTACCATGGTGGACGATCTCGACTGGAGCGACGAGCAGAACCATCTCCTGCTCTTGCAGGAGAAGCTGAACACCTACCTGGCCTTCATCGAGAGCGGGGAGGTGTTTGAACGTCTTGTTGAGGAGGTCGGCCGAGGACGAGCACGAGCACGAGCACGAGGACGAGCACGAGCACGAGCACGAGCACGGGCAGCTCCGCCAACGCCGCGGATTTCAGGGATAGGGTTTGGGGCACCAGCGGACCGTCAGCCTTCGTCAGAGTCCAGGTTGCTGAGGAGGCGGTGGCCCTCGAACACCGTGAGCACCACGATGCCGTCGTCGACGACCCGATAGACGATGCGGTAGGTGCGCTGGAAGACTTCGCGCACGTCGTCACGCCCGATCTCTGGCACGACGCGCCCGGCGCCCGGGACCTTCGAAGCCCTCACCGCGCGCTGGCGGAGCTTCTCCACCCACGATCGGGCCGCGGCGGGGTTGTCGGCGGCGATATAGTCGCCGATCGCGATGAGATCCGTGGCTGCGCGCTCGGTCCACCGAAGCATTACTTGTTCGCTTTGCTCACCAAATCCGACGAAAGTTGCTTCGCCTACCGCTTCTTCGTGGGCTTGCTCGCGCCGAAGCGAGCGTCGAGACGACGGCCGAGGTCTTCGTTGCTGACGACTCGATCCGCGTCGAGATCGCCAAGTCCGTCCTGGACCGCCGCGACGAACCGCGCCTGGGTGGTCAGCCGGTCGAAGTCTTCAGGGGAGAGCATGACCGCCGCCGCCTTCCCGTTCTGGGTGATGACGAGCGGTCTGTGTCTGCCCCGGAGCGCCCGGATCCTCTCGGAGAGGTGGGCCTTCAGCTCGCCGATGGGAACGATGTCCTCCGCGATCTGGAGGGTAGCCATCGGGCTGTTTGCGGACCTGTCCATGGGTCTGAATTTAGACCATCATGACAGAGCCGGCTAGCAAGAACACCGACCAGCTTGCCAACGATGTGATCGATCGTCAGGGCGTACAGGCGGCGCCGCCGCCCGTGACCCGCCGGAGGTCGTCGAGGTGCTGGCCGTTCGGCGTGCCGTGCGGGTACGCCGTGTACGTCGCGGTCGCGTCGGGCGCGACGTCGATCAGCGCGGCCGGCGTCGCGAAGTCGATCGCGCCCATCCAGCCCTGGAACAGCAGCTGGGTGTCGCCGGGGACGTGCATCGCGACCTCGCGCATCAGCTCGACGGAGTCGCCGAAATAGCCGATCGTCGGCGCGCACGTTCCGTCGGCGAGCGTGATCGGCGTCGTCGCGTTCGCGATCGTGCCCTGGACGCGCAGGGCGTAGGTCAGCACGGGATCGCCGGCGTCGTACGGGTTCCAGCGGTGCAGGTCGTGATGCTCGGCGGCGAATCGATCGAGGGTCACGCGCAGCGGGACGCGCATGGTTTGATCGTAGGTGTCGGCGGTGAGCTGCGTGGAGATCGTGCCCTCCCACGTGCCGAACAGGTTGCCGTCGATCACCTCGGGGGCGAGCCGCACGACCGGGGTCGCGCTCGTGCCGCGCACCGCGTAGACCCGCTCGAGGAACTCGTAGCTCGGCAGCGCGAACCCCGAGGGCATCGACGCGGGGTCCGCGAACACGTCGAACGCGACGCCTGCGAACGTGACCGGCGCCCGCGTGCGGTCGACGAGCCCGGCGCCGCCGACCGCCGCGTAGACGGTGTCACCGTCGTCGGCGGGCAGGTGAATGCGTGGCGCGTCGGCGAACGCCACGTCGCACACGACGACCGCGCCGTCGACGTGCTGCGTCGGACAGAACGCGAAGTCGATCGGCGGCGTCGGGGCTGGATCGTCGGCGCACCCGGCAGCGAGCGAGACGAGCGCGGCGAGCGAGCGGAGAGAGAGGCGCATCATGCGGCGCCATCGTGCACCGGGCGGGCCAGCCGACGTGGCGTGCAACCACGCGAAACCAGGGCGGCGTGTCTCGAATATCTGAGGATCAGTTCCAGGCGCCGTCGAACGTGAGGACCAGGCCGAACGCGCCGACGTCGAACGCGAACGACAGCCGCTTCCACTCCGCGAACCGTGGGTTCTGGAGCGCCACGTTGTCGGGGAACAGGCGGCGAAACCGCGCGATGTCGTAGGCGAACGTGAAGAACGGCGAGCGCGTCGGCCCCGGCAGCGTCGGGACGCGGAGGGCGCGGCGCTCGCTGTCCGGGCCGACCGCGATCGCCGCGTCGTCGCCGGCCAGCATGAGGTGCGCCGAGCTCAGCGCGAAGCCCGCCTGCCGGAGCGGATCGAGCGGTAGCGCGACCGGCACGCCCAGCGCCGGCATCGGCGTGCCGGGGAACAGCGACGCGAGCATCGCGCGCACGAGCTCGGGCGCGTGCGCGCCGACGACGAGCGCGTGGCCCGTCCCGGTGTGCTGCTCGACCGAGAGGTCGTCGACCACGAGCGCGGCGCCGCGCGCGCCCTGGAGCATGAGCGGCAGCGGCGTGGCGAGCGTGTGGTCGAGGTCGTCCAGCGGCATCGCCGCGAGCGCGGGGCACGTGAACGGATGCGCGCGCAGGGTCGCGATCACCTCGCGCCCGAGCGCGATCAGGTCGTCGAGCTTCGCGGCCACCCCGACGGCGACCAGCGGGTCGCCCGCCACCACGCTGCCGACCCCGGGGATGCGCGTCTGCAGCTGCGCGAGCGCGCGCGTGATCGCGCCGGGGGTCTCGACGTACAGCGCGCCGGCGAAGCCGCGCTCGTCGAGCCGCTGGTAGCCGAGCACCACGCGCGGCACCCACGCGGCGAGCCGCTCGAGGTCCGCGTCGCAGGCGGCGAGGCCCGGGATCCCGGCGCGGAGGTCCTGGGTCAGGGTCGCGCTCAGGCCGGTGGCGTGTCCCGTGAAGATGCCGGCGAGGATCCGGAGGTCGAGGTACCCGAGCCAGGTGGCGACGTGGTACCGGCGCGCGGTGTCGCCGAGCCGATCGGTATCGGCGAGGCTCTTCGCCGGGCGGGTCGTCGCGAACAGCAGCGGCAGCGTCTCGGTCACCGTCGCGGTCGGCACCAGCGCGACCACCACCTCCCGGTCGCGCACGATCGCGATCAGCTGGACCTTGCCGTTGTTGATCGCCCAGTAGGGGTGGCCCTGGAACGAGGCCGTCTGGACCGCGGACCCGGCGGCCGCGAGCACGCGCGTCGCGACCTCGCGCAGGTGCGTCGTGTCGGCGACCTCCATGCGGAGCACCGGCCAGATCGAGAGCCCGTAGAACGCGAACCGCGGGCTCGTCGGGAATCCGAGCTCGGTGAGATCGCGCACCCGATCGCCGTCGCGGAGCTCGCCCGCGAGGGCGTGCATGGCGCGGCCGAACGGCGTCGGCGCGTCGAGCTTGGCCAGCGCCCCCAGCAGCTCGGCGTTGTCGATCCCGACCATCCGGCGGCGGATCGTCTCGGGGATCGGCTCGAGCGACACGAACACGTACGGGGTGTCGGCGGGCACGTACGCGAGCGCGCCCCGATCGATGACGCGCGCGCCGACGATCGGGGTGGCGTGGGGTGGATCGCCTGTCGTCGGAGGATGGCAGGCGGCGAGCGCGACGACGCAGATCGCGAGGATCGGGCGCACGCTCAGCCCGAGCGGTCGGTGGCCAGCTCGGGCAGGCCGGGCTTGCGCGACGCGAGCATCTCGATGAGATCCATCTTGGTCAGGATCCCCAGCACCGCGCGCTGATCGTCGACGACCAGCGCGACCTCGCCGCGCTCGAAGATGCGCGGCAGCTCGCTCGAGCTCGCGTGGGTCGCGACGGTCGAGACCTTGCGCTCCATCACCTCGGCGGCGACGGTGTCCTTGGTCACGCGCCCCGACACCATGTGGTGGAGCAGGTCGCTCTCGGTGAGGATGCCGGCGAGCTTGCCCTGGTCCATCACCGGCAGCTGCGAGATGCCGTGGTGCTTGAACAGGTCGGTCGCGCGCGACACCTTGTCGTTGACGTCGATCGCGATCACGTCGCGGCGGCCGATCGCGCGCATGACGTCGGCGACCGTGCCGACCTCCCAGTCCCCCTGGGTGAAGCCCTGCTGCCGCATCCACTTGTCGTCGACGAACTTCGACAGGTAGTTGCGGATCGAGTCGGGGAGGATGACCACGACGCGCTTGCCGGCGCCGAGCTCCTTGGCGATCTGCAGCGCGGCCCACGCCGCGGAGCCCGACGAGCCGCCGCACAGCAGGCCCTCCTGGCGGATCAGCTGGCGTGCGACGCGAAACGAATCGCGATCGTTGGTCTTGATCCAGCGATCGACGAGGCGGCGATCGAGCACGTCGGGGATGAAGTCGTAGCCGATGCCCTCGACCTTGTAGCTCTTGATCTCGCCGGGGCCGGCGAGGATCGAGCCGTCGGGATCGACGCCGATGATCTTGCAGCCGGGCACCGCGGCCTTGATCGTGCGCGCGACGCCGGTGATCGTGCCGCCGGTGCCCGCGGAGATCACGACCGCGTCGAGCCGCCCGCCGCACTGCTCGACGATCTCCCGCCCCGTGCCCTCGGCGTGCGCCAGCGGGTTGCTCGGGTTGGAGTACTGGTCGAGGATGTGCGAGTTCGGGATGATCTGCTTGAGCCGGCGGGCCACGCCGATGTGGCTCTCGGGGGCATCCCACGCCGCCTCGGTCGGGGTGCGGATGATCTCGGCGCCGAGCGCCTCGAGGACCACCTGCTTCTCCTGCGACATCTTCTCCGGCATCGTGATGATCACGCGGTAGCCGCGCACCGCCGCGGCCATCGCGATGCCGATGCCGGTGTTGCCCGAGGTCGGCTCGATCAGCGTGTCGCCCGGCTTGATCGTCCCCGCCTTCTCGGCGTCGAGCAGCATGCGGATGCCGATGCGGTCCTTCACCGAGCCGCCCGGGTTCATGAACTCGCACTTCGCGAGGATCTCGCAGGGGAGCCCCTTGCCGATGCGCGCGAGCCTGACGAGGGGCGTGTTGCCGACCGTGTCGAGGATGGAGTCGTGGATGTGTTCGGCCATCGCGGTTGCTTATACGCGACGAGCCGAACCTGCGTCGCGATTTGCGTGCGCGAGTTCGCGTCAGTTCGGGACCGAGAGCACGATCGTCCCCAGCGCGCCGCCGCGATCGCGATAGCCGAGCAGCAGCGAGCCGTTGGCCCACGCCAGCGTCGGCAGCGTGCCGCGCCCGCGCCACAGCTCGACGAGCCCGCCGTTCGCGCCGGCGCGCGCGATCGCGAGCCCGGTCGCCGTCTCGTACGCGACGAGCACGTGCTGGCGGGCGCCGACCAGCGCCGCGTGCGCCGTGGGCGTCGCGTCGGGCAGGTCCACGCGCCAGCGCTGCGTGCCGGCGCGCGTGTACCAGCCGATCGTCGTGCGGTCGTTGCCGGTCACGACCGCGCACGCCCCGTCGACGCACCCGACGTCGGCGATCCGCAGGTCGCGCAGCGGGAGCGTGAGCGTGGTCACGCGGCCGCACCGGCGATCGCACGTGGTGTGGAACAGCCTGTCGCCGACGCGCCAGAGCAGCGCGACATCGTCCCCCGCGGGCGTGACCGTGCACCAGCTCGCACGTTCGGTGCTGGTCAGGATCGTCCCAGGCTCGCTGGCCAGGATCGCGGCGCCGGGGCCGTCGCCCTGGACGATCCACATGCCCCCGTCGTGCTCGAGCCAGCCGACGGCGAACCGCGCGGTGCTCGACGCGGCGCCGGCGCACAACAGCGTTGGCCTGGTGCCGAACGTCGACGCCCTCGACAGCCCGCCGTCGGGCTCGACGGTCGCGACGTGGATCTTGCCGCCGGTCAACCAGACGAGCCCGGTTCGCCGCGCGAGCCCGACGACGCGCGAGGTCTCGGGTAACGCGAACCTGGTTCGCCCCTTCGGGTTGCCGCCGCGGTCGTACGCGAACACCTCGCGGGCGCCGTCGGTGCCGTCGATGATCGCGAAGCCGCCCGCGAGGACCGCCGCCTGCGGCACGTCCGGCGCGTCCACCGCCGCGCCTGGATCCCCGGCGCGCGCGAGCCCGACCGCGAGCAGCACGACGGCCGCGAACCACTGCTTCACCGACGGGGCCATGCCGGCAGGTTATCCCGTCCCGTGGTAAGAGGGCCCGATGTCGTCCATCGAACAGCTGCGCGCGCTCCTCGATCAACGCATCGTCGTGATCGACGGGGCGATGGGCACGATGATCCAGGGTCTGGACATCGGCCTCTCCGACGAGGCCACCTGGCGCGGCGAGCGGTTCGCCAACCACACGCATCCGCTCAAGGGCGCCAACGACCTGCTCGTGCTCACGCAGCCTGACGCGATCGAGGGCATCCACTACAAGTTCCTCAAGGCCGGCGCCGACATCGTCGAGACCAACACGTTCGGCGGCACGTCGATCGCGCTCGCCGACTACGGGCTCGAGCACGTCGTCCACGATCTCAACGTCGCCGGGGCGCAGGTCGCGGTGCGCGCGGCCGACCGCGCGCACCG
>JAPLLF010000804.1 GCA_026387715.1 Pseudomonadota bacterium | reverse complement strand
GCGAGCGCCGCGTTGCGCAACGTCGCGCCGTCGATCCTGGGCGGCGTGGGGATGCCCCGATACAGCGCGAGCGTGGTCGCGGGCGTCGCGTGTTCGCGCCGCTCGACGAAGGTGTCGGTGCGAAACCGGAAGATCGAGAAGTCGAAGGCCGCTGCGGTCGGCGGACGTGCCGGCAGCCCGGCGCGCGCCGCGAGCAGCGTGCGGATCCGGTTGAAGTCCATGCCCATCGCGAAGTCGGGCAGCTCCGGCCACGGTCGCTTCGCGATCAGGAGCTTGCTCGCGACCAGCTCGTGCGGGAGCAGCAACGTCGGCCGACCGTCCGGGACGAGGTTCGCGCCCACCCCCTCGACGCCGGGGTTGACCGCGAGCATGTCGCCGACGCCGGGCACCGCGAACGCGTCGAACAGCCAGTAGCCACCTCCGAGCGGCCCGGTCCCGGTGATCACGTCGACCTGGAGCCGCATGTCGTCGCGCACGGCCGGGGTGAGCGGCTTGATCGCGGGGTGGGTGCGCAGGAGCGCGGCGGCCGCGTCCGTCGCGGCCCCGACGTCCGCGCCGTAGCCGTCGACGCGGGCCATCGTCCGACCCTTGGTCCACACCGACACCGCGACCGCGACGGCCGGGGTGTGCACGGCGCAGGGCAGCGTCGCCTCACCCGGCGTGATCGCCGCGCGCAGCGTCTGGAGGATGGCGCCACGCTGGGCCTCGGTGAGGCGCTCGGGTGGTGGGATCCGGAACGCACCGTACGTGAGGTAGGTGACGAGCAGCAGGATCGCGCTCGGCAGCGTCCAGATCGCGACGAGGGTCTTGTTGCGGCGGGTCATGCGGCTCGATCGAACGTCCGTCGACCGGCGCGCGACAGCAGGTAGCGCACCTGGAACAGCGGGAACAGCACGACCAGCTCGATGACGAGCAACACCGCGATCACCGCGAACGACGACGCGGCGCGTCCGAACGCGCCGTAGACGCCGGCGAGGAACGCCGCCGAGATCAGGATCCGCGCGATCAGCAGGAAGGAGGTGGCCAGCAACAGGGAGCCGCCCGCGACGCCGACCCACCAGCCGCGCTTGCCACCGGCGATCAGGCCCCCCGCGAGCATCGCCATCGCCACCGGGAGCAGCCACAGGTGGATCTGCGCTGACAGCATCCGGTTCGGGATGATCTTCCAGATCACCCCCGCGTAGAGCACGACGAGCAGGACGTCGATCCCGGCGAAGATCCAGCGTCGGAGGTCGGGTTTGGGGGCGGCCATCGAGCGAAGCAGCATACGCCAGCGACCCTGCTATCGTGGAGGCATGCAGTCGATCCTCCACGAGCGTGCACCACGTAGCGCCTGGCTCGCCAGCGCTGGCCTCCTCGCCCTCACGTTGACGACGATCGTCCTGGCGCGTGCCACGCCAGCGGTCGGCCGCGCGCACGCCACGCTGACGCAGAGCAAGTGCGTGGAGGGCCAGCGGATCCGCGTGGTCGACGACACCACCGATCGCGTGATCACGGTCCAGCTACGCCGGGCGCCGTTCGTCGGCGACGTGCACGTCACCTACGACGCGGTCGGCAATCGTCAGTAACAGCCGGGACGATCGACGGCGTTCGCCGGATCGCTGCTCGGCAAGATCATCCGCAGGTACGCGTACTCCTCGTCGCAGAACACCCCGGGCCCCTGCCCGTTGAGCTCGGCGCGCTCCGAGAACGGGCGATCGCCGCCCGCGTCCATCAGCCGGTTCGCCTGGTCGCCGGCGTCGTGGAAGCCCTCGGCGAACGGGTTCGCGAGCCCGAGCGAGTGGCCGATCTCGTGCGACAGCGTGCCGCCGATCAAGCTGCCCATCACGAACACCGCGCACTCCAGCCGCGACGAGCGATCGCCCGCGGACGGGCAGCCTGCACCGTCGGTCAGCGCGGTGAAGCCCGCCGCGAGATCGCCGGACGACACCGCCGCGCCGCCGACGTCGGGACGGAACGCGTCGAAGATCGCGTCGAACGTCGAGTCGGCCCCCTCGATCGAGCGCGCGAACGCGCCGGGGTGCTTCGAGAAGCCCATCAACGAACGGATGAAGACCCCGCCGAAGCCGGGGTAGCCGTCCTGCTGCGTGAGCGCGTTGACGCCGCCGAGCCGGTCGTACAGCCGCACGTTGCCGTTGTCCTTGCCCGGCGAGTTGTCGTAGCCGAACAGGCCCATGTCGTTCGGGTCGACGCCGACGAGGTCGACGTTCTCGAACAGCGCGAAGTCGGTGATCGGCGACGATCGGAAGTCCATGTTTACGCCCTTGTAGGCCTCGCGACACACCTCGAGGATCCGCTCGCGGATCTTGTTGTCGACGGCGCGCATGCCGAAGTCGCGGAGCCCCTCGGTGTAGGACGTCGTGAAGTTCAGCAGCACGACCTGCCTGACCGGGCCGATGGCGAACGAGGCCTGCGTCGACTGCCCGCGCACCGTGTCGACCCCGTAGCTGACGATCGGCGTGATCGTGCCGGTGAACTGGCCGGTGTCCGTGCGGAGATCGAGTGCGTGACCGAGCGCGTCGTCGGTGTTGAGCACGTAGCGAACGAGCTTGCCCTCGACGAACTCGGGGATCAGCGACATCGTGATCGGCGCCGGGTTGCCGCCGGTCTTGTTGAACGTGCCCGACAGCTCGAGCTCGGTCAGCGCGCCGGCCTCGCCGCCGACGAAGCCGCCGCCCTTGACGAACACGTACTGGCCCAGCGAGGCGACGTTGGGTTCGGCCGAGAATATTTGTGCGGTGACGATCGTGAAGTTCGTCTCGATCGGGGGCGCGGCGCGCTCCGGCTTCGCGGTCTGCTGGTTGACGATCGTCACGGTGCCCGTGAAGCCGCCCCCCGAGATCCCCGCGATCTTCGGCGAGAACGGAAACGCCGCGTGCTGGCGCGACAGCGGCTCGCGCGGCACCAGCGGGATCTCGCACATCGCCGTGGTGAGGCACGGCGCGATCCGCGCGATCGTCGTGCCCTCGTTGCCGCCGAGCAAGAAGCCCTCGCCGTCGACCTCGATCTGATCGTTGACGAAGTGCACACCGTCGGTGAGCCCGGTCGGCTGGGGATCGAGGACCTCGCGGAACTCGAGCGACACCGCGAGCGGCGCGGACTTGTACGTGCCGCCGTCGGTCGCCGACACGACCTCGAGCGTCGCGGTGCCGTCGAACACCCCCGCGCCGACCTCGTCGAGGTTGCCACCGGTGATGGCGACCGTCATGTGATTGAAGTCGACGAACGCCGCCGGCCACTTCACGTCGATCGTGCCGTTCGTGAGGTGCAGCACCGACGCACCCCACTGCGACTCGACGAACGACGCGCCGACCACCACGAGCGAGGTGCCCGGGATGATCATCGACGGGGCGACCCGGTCGAGCCCGAGCTGCTCGAGGCCCGGATCGGGCGCGGTCGCGTCCGCGCAGCCTCCGACGAGGACGACGCTGGCGACGAGGCTGGCGACGAGGCGGAGGGGGCGCTTCACTGGATGTTGATCGTCAGGCCGTAGGAGTTGGTGGCGCCGTTCCAGCCGCGGACCGCCAGGTAGTAGTCGCACGACGTGCTGACGCAGGTCGGCACCGTGAAGGTCGCGTGCTCGTTGCTCACGGCGCCCTGCCCGTGGGCCGAGCTGCACGACAGCACGTCGGTCGGGCTGCACGGCCACAGGTCGGTGAGCGCCTCGGGGGTGTTGCGGTACATGTGGAGGTCGAGATCCTGCAGCGTGGTCGACTGCGTGAACGTCAGGTCGATCGTGACGACATCACCAGGAAGCAACGGACCTCCTCCCGAGCCACGCAGCTTCACGAAGTCGTCGTCGTTCGGGCAGATCATGCTGCCGGTCACCGTCGTGGTCGGGAAGTTCCCCGGCTGGGCCTGGCTGTAGGTATCGTCCATCTCGCGGCTGTCATCGACGCACGTCGTGTTGCACGTCTCGGGCGTCTTGGTGACGCCGAGCAGGTACTCGCTGCGCACGTGGCCGTAGGCGTTGACCTTCGTGTAGTAGGTGCCGGCCTTCACGCAGGTGTTGATCTCCTCGTTGTAGTCCAGGCTCGTCGACGCGCTGATCACCGTCGCGTCCGACTTGTAGAAGTGGAGGTCGAGGTCCGCGGCGCCATCGCCGGCGACCTCGAGCTTGACGCGGGTGTCCACGTCGAACACCAGCTTGTACCAGTCGTCGTCGGACGCGAACGTCGACGACGTGCTCGGACAGCTCACGGCGTCGATGTAGTTGCCCGGCGCGGCGGGCACCACCAGCGGGCCGTTCGCCGACGCGGCGCTGCGGGTGTCGTTCTCCTCGTAGGTGTCGTCGAGGCACATGCCGGTCGGCGCGAGGCACGAGCCACTCTGCGGCACGCACTGGTTCGCCTGGGCCCCGTCGACCGAGTACACGAGGCCGGTCGAGCAGTTGAAGCCCGCGGTCGCGCAGCCCGCGTCGCAGTTCTCGAGGCAGTAGCTCTCGCCCATGTTGCCGATGTAGACGCACTCGTTGCCCGCACCGCACTGGGCGTCCGCGGTGCACGGCTCGCACAGCCCGGCGACGTTCGAGCCACCGGCGGTGACTTTGGTCTGGTAGACCGCCGACGTCGTGGTGTGATCGCAGGTGCCATTGACGTCGTCGTCGTCGTCGGCGACGAACAGGTAGTAGATGGTCATCGACGTGCCCATCGCGGCGGTCGCGACCGGGTTCGGGATCGTCCCCTGCCACGCCCCAGCCAGGTTCGTGCCCGAGGTCATCGTCGTCGAGACCTGGGTCTTCGCCGCGAGGTTCGGCGGGTTCGCCGGCGGGGTCGTCGCGTAGTAGAGCAGCGGCGCCTCCTTGAGGCCCTTGTCGTCCGCGACGTTGGCGGTGACCGCGAGGTCGAGCCGCGTGGTCTGATCGCTCGCGGTGTGCTGGATGGTGGGCGCTGCGCCGGGGCAGTTGGAGCCGTTGCCCTGGCCGCGCAGCACGACCAGGTAGTTCTTGATCGTCTTGGGGTTGTTGCCGTCGTCGGCCGACAGCAGGCCGTCGCCGCCGTCCTGCAGCATGGCCCCCTCGATGATCGGCTCCTCCTGCGCGATCGTCACCGCCGGCGAGTCCTGGTCCTCGATGACGACGTTGATGTCGACGCACTCGACCTTGGACAGATCGACCGTCGTCCCGGTGCCGAGCGGCTGCCGGAAGATCGGGGTGGTCGCCGAGCCGAACGCGGTCTTCACGTCGATCACGATCGTGACCGTCGTGGTGTTGTCACCGTCGGAGGCGGTGAAGTCGAACGAGTGCTCGCCGACGTCGGCCGCGAGTGGCGTCCAGCGGAACACGCCCGCGCCGCTCGGCGACACGGTGACCTGGGCGTGAGCCTTGATGTCCGGGAGATCGGCCGCGCGATAGCCGTACGACAGCCGGTCGCCGTCGGGGTCGCTGCCGATCAGGTCGATCTTCAACTCGGTCCCGACCTGCGCGACCTGATCGCCGAGATCGTTGAGCTGCGGTGGGGCGCCGTCGCTGCAGGCGACGGTGGTCGTCACGCAAGCCAGCGCGGCCAGGGTCAGGTAGGAGTTGGCGAGTCGTGAGCGCATGAGTTCCCTAATCCTCCCGGGAATCCATCCGTCGGACCCGGAATCGTCGAGCCCTCAGTCTAGCGCGCGACGACCGCGTGGTCTTCGGAGATCGCGAAGGATACGAGCCCCTGGGCGACCGGATCGGTGAGGAACTCGGGGAGCGCCCCACCCGCCTGACCGGCAAGAATCTTCAGTCCTGTGATCAATGACGCAGACGCCACGAGGCCGGCGCGGAGCGCCGAGATCTTGAGATCGCGCGCGAGCTGCTCGTGGTTCCATCGTTGCGCGTCGATCGCGAGCGCGAACGGCCGCAGCTCGACCACGAGGCTGTTCGGGATCAGGCGCTTGAGCTTCTGGAGCTGCGTCGCCACGGCGTCCGAGTCGAGCGCGAGGATCGGGAAGTCCGGCTGGAACAAACGAAGAAGCGCCACGACCAGCACGCCGAGCTCGTCGGTGGGCAGCCGCGCCGGGATCGAGAGCGAGCTCTGCGCGAGCTTGAGCGCGCCACCCGCGGCGAACCGGATCGCATCGCCTCCGGACTCGCCGATCGCGTGGCCGATCACGAGCGACACCGGGCTCGTCAGCTCGGCGACCATGACCCACGGCTGCTTGTGGGACACGTAGACGTCGATGTCGCCGAACCCGAGCGCGGTCGCGACCGACTGCGCGACCTGCGCGACCGCGGAGTCCTTCGCGCGCAGGCGATCGCCGCGCGCGACCCCGTACGGCTGGAGGTTCACGCCGACGTGCTTCGCGACGCGATCGCCGAGCAGCTGGAACAGCTGGCGAAGCTCGGGCTGGATGCCGCGCGGGAACAGGACCTCGTCGGCCTCCGGCTTGAGCAGCGGCGCGATGTCGGGACGCGGCGGCTCCGCGAGCAGCGCCTTCTCCGGATCCCCGCTCGCGCCGAGCAGGTCGGCGAGCTCGGCGGCGGCGCGTGCGATCGGCTTGCTGCCCCCGACGCCGGCGACGGCGCGGGCGGCCATCGCGCGGGAGATCACGCGGAACGCGACCCCATCCTTGGGGTCAGCGGCGGCGCGCGCGCGCATCGTGCCGGCCACGCGATTGAGATGGACGCGCACCGACGTCATGTCGTTCGCGTCCTTGTAGAACTGCACGAGCCGCTGGAGCGCCTCGTCGTTGGTCGGCGCGCCATCGAGGGCGAGGTTGAGCGCGCGCTCGGCGCGCTTGTCGTCGCCGAACCCGAGCTTGAAGATCTTCGCGACGCGATGGAGGTGGGCCACGCGGCGATCCGGCGCGGTCTCCTGCTTGACGAGCCGCTCGCACGCGCCGAGCGCGAGCTTCCACTCCCCCGCCGTCGTCGCGAGGTCCGCGAGGCGGACGAGCGCGTTCTCGTCGTCGGGCGCGTAGGTCAGCGCGCGCTGGAACGCCTTGAGCGCGAGCGGCACGTCGACGAGGAAGTCGGCGTAGATGGTGCCGAGCCGGAAGCACAGGGTCTTGAGGATCTCGGGTTGCCGCTCGAGCCGCGCGCGCGCGACGAGCGCATCGGCGGCCTCTTGCCACGCGCCCAGCTCCCACGCGATGTCTGCGAGCGCCGAGTGCGCCCGCAGATCGTTGGGATCGAGCTCGAGGATCGCGCGGTAGTGGCGCTTGGCGTTCTCGCGATCCGACAGGAAGTTCCGGTACAGCTCGGCGAGCGCGCGATGCAGCTCTTGCCGCTGGTTCGCGTCGGTCTCCACCTCGAGCCGCTTGTCGAGCAGGATGGCGAGCTCGTCGTGGTTCGCGTCCTCCTCGAGGAGAATCCGGAGCCGGAGGAACGCGTCGCGGTGCGTCGGATCGGCGTCGATCGCGCGCTTGAAGGCGTGCATCGCCTGCTCGCCGACCAGCGCCTTGTCCATCAGCGCGACGCCGGCGAAGTGATGGAGGGCACCGCGCGCCTGGCCATCGTCGGCGATGGCGGGCGTGGTGGCTTGACGCGTCGCCGCGTCGGCGACGTCGATCCACAGCTGGCCCTTGAGCGCGGCCTGGCGCCAGCCCTCGAGGGCGGGCACATGTCCCGGCAGCATCGTCTCGGCCTGACCGAACCGCTGCACCGCGGTGTCGATCTCCCCGATCTCGGCGAGCGTCTCGCCCGAGCGCGTCGCGAACGTCGCGGCGCTCTTCGGATCGGCGGCGAAGTACTGCGAGATCTTGTCCTCGAGGGCCGCGAGCTCGGCCGAGCTGCCGCCGCGGCGAACCGTCGCCTCGAGATGGAGCAGCGCGAGGCGCGAGCGCGGGTCCTCGGCGAGCGCGGCGCGATAGTGCGCGGCGATCTCGAGATCGTTCCGGCGATCGCGGATCGCGAGGTGCGCGAGATCGACGAGCAGCGCGGCGCGATCGCGATGCAGCTCGGCGGGGATCGCGTCGATCTCGGCGCGGCGAAGCCGCACGAGCTCGGCGAGCTGGTGTTGCTCGGCGTACAGCCGTTCGAGCCGGTGCATCAGATCGATGCGCGTCGGATCGGCGGCCGAGGCGCTCTCGAGCGCGATCTGCGCCGAGGCGACGTCGTCGCGCAGCTCGGCGTCGATCCGCGCGAGCAGCTCGTACGCCGCCGCCTTGGCGAGCGGATCGCCCGCGGTCTCGGCGTCGCGCAGCTGCGCGAGGGCGAGCGCGGCGACCGGCGCGGGCTGGCGCAGCTCGGTGGCGACGCGCACGAGCGGGATCGACGCCAGCGGATCGTTGGGACGCATCTCGAGCGCTCGCTGATACAGCGCGAGCGCGTGGGCCGCATCGCCGCTCGCGACGGCGAGGTCGGCGTCGCGCACGATCCGGGCGAACGCCTCGCCCGACGCCCCGGCGGACGCCTCGATGCGGCGGGGGCGCTCGTCGGTGCGCGCGCGCTCGCCGGAGCGCCGCCGCGCGGCCGCCAGCAGATCCTGGACGATCCCGAGGTTGGGCATCGCTTGCTCGACCTTGCCGAGCAGCGACGACGCCCGGAGCGCGTCGTTGCCGTCGAGCGAGAGCTGCGCGGCGCGCAACCGCAAGGCCGCGGGCTCGAGCGTCTTGTCGTCGTGTTGCTCGAGCAGCGCGGCGCGCTCCTCGAGGACCATGGCGGCCTCGGCGAACTGCTGCTGCTTCACGTCGAACAGCATCAGGGCGAGCGTGCGGCGCGGATCGTCGAGCTCCTGCGAGGTCTCGCGCAGGAGCTGCGCGGCCTGGTCGGGCTCGTCGGTGAGTCGGGCGCGGGCGAGCGCGAGCGACGCGGCGGCCCACGGCGACTTCTCGACGGCTTGCGTGCGCGCGAGGGCGTCGACGATCAACGAGCGCTCGCCGGTGCGATTCGCGAGCAACAGCATCGCGGCGTGGGCCGTCGGTGCGGTCGGGCTGTGCTCGAGGACCCGCGTCCACGCGTCGAGGGCCTGGCCGAGCATCGCG
>JAPLLF010001181.1 GCA_026387715.1 Pseudomonadota bacterium | reverse complement strand
CCCCGGGTCACTCTTCGAAGTTTCGGCTGTTACATGCCTTCCTCTCCGACCAGGCTTGTCCTGGCGCACTCTGGGTTTACGTTTACGAGAGGTCAGCGCGCCGCGATCGTCGTCGTCGTCGTCGCCGGCACGTCCCCGACGACGACCCGCGTGCCCGCGCGGGTGATCGCGCCGCCGAGGAAGCCGGCCTGTTCCGACAGGCAGATCGTGCGCGTCACCCCGTCGGTGGTCGACGACGTGCACCAGCCGCCCCGGTAGGCCGTCGCGATCGGCTTGCCCGCGCCGTCGACGAAGCGCTCGGGGTAGCGGGCGAGCGCGCGCTGGTTGTCGGCGAGCGACTGGTGGGGCTCCCCTTCGACCCGCCACATCCCGCGGCCGGTCGTCACGTACGTCCCGGTGAGCACCTGCGCCTCGTCGTCGCAGGTGACCTCGGACACCGTGCGATCGCACATCGTGCTGACCTCGGCGACGCGGCAGGTCACCTTTCGCTGGTGCTGTTGCGTGTTGGTCGACGTGGACGCGAGGAACGTCCAGGCTTGGCCCTGCTCGAACACCCGCGCGTACGGCGCATCGGCGAGCGCGGAGGCAGGAGCCAGGCTGACGAGGAGGACGAGGAGCTTGGTTCGCATCGGTGGGAGTACGACGCGCGAGCACCCCGATCGTGTTCCACGATCTGTTGCGATAATTTCGAAGCGATCGCAGCTAGTTAGGCAGACGTAGGACACCGTCCGCCGCCACGTACACGTGGGTATCGTCGGCCGTGACCGCGCGGGGCACCCAGCTGCCGGTCGCCAGGGTGCGCTCGCGCCCATCCAGCCACAGCCGGCGCACGTGTCCGGGGCTCGCGACGATCACCGAGTCATCGCCGCACCCGCAGATCGCGGTGGGGCGATCGGGGAGCGCGGCGAGCTGGAAGCGCGCGAGCCCTCGACCACCACCGAGCTGGACCCGAACGATCGTGCGAGCGCGCGCGTCGGCGACGACCAGCTCGCGCCCGAGCCGGACGATCCCGATCGGCTCGTGGAAGCCGTCGATCGCCATCGAGGGATCGGCGTGGCGGGGATCGCGCACGGTCAGCGCGACGATCGAGCCATCGTGCGCGCCGAACTTCGAGCGCTCGAACTGGGTCGCGTAGAGCACCGCGTCCACGCACGTCACGCCGAGCCGCCACGCGCCTGGCTCGAGCTGGGCGAACGGCGTCGTCGTGCCATCCCCATCGATCCGCACGATGCCAGCGGCGCCGCGCGCGACGAACAACGCGTCGTCACCGACCGCGATCCCACCCGCATCGAGTGGATCGAGCGTCGCGACCACGCGACCGGCGCGGCGGACGTCACCGTGCGTGTCGATCGCGCACAGGGTGTCAGTCGTGCGGTCGTGGACGAGCCCGAGCGGCGGGTATTGTTCGAGATCCTCGACGAGCGAGCGCGGATGACGAGCGAGAGCGACCATGGCCGAAGCGAGTGCGAATCGCGTGCCCGGCCAAGTTCGGTCGACGCGATGACAGCACCATGACAGCTGGTGAGCCTGGACCTCCTTTTGGGGAGGACCCTCCCCTCGTCCAGCGATCCCCGCGTCACTATCCGATCACTATCCGATCGCTACCCGGCTACTTGCAGACGTCGCCGGCATCGGCGCCGCCGCCATCGGCCGGCATCCCGCCGATCGCCCGACCGCGTAGCGCGGCGTTGACGAACTCGCTGCGGCGGTTCGCGGCGCGACCCTCGGCGGTCTTGTCCTCGAGGTACGCCTTGACGTGCGCGAGCACCTTGTCGGACTCGGGCTTGAGCTTCGCGCTCGCCGTCTCGAACACGACGGGTCCGGGCAGCACGAGCCGGTTGTCCTTGACCTCGAAGGTCGGCTTGTCGGCCAGCGCGACGGCGCTGGTGGAGAGGCACGCGACCGCGAGCACGAGCGAGCGAAGCATCATCATGTGCGCCACGATAGCGCGCTAGGGTCGCGCGCGATGCACCTTCCGGTCGCGCCCCTGCTGGGGATCCTCGGGCTCGCCGCCTGCGCCCACGCCACGGCGGCGCGGCCTTCGCTCGTCACCGTCGGCGAGACCTCGGGCTACACCCGCACCGGGCGCTACGACGAGGTCTTGCGGCTGTGCGCGGCCTACGCGCACAGCTATGCCGGCGTGGCGTGCGAGACGATCGGGCACACGAGCGAGGACCGCCCGCTCGTCGCGCTCCACGTCACCCGCGCGGGTGGCGCAAGACCGACGATCTACGTGCAGGCCGGGATCCACCCCGGCGAGATCGAGGGCAAGGACGCCGGCTTCTGGTTCCTCCGCGAGTTGCTCGACGGCACGGTCGCCCCCGGCGCGCTCGCCGCCGTGAACGTCGTGTTCGTGCCGGTGCTCAACCCCGATGGCCACGAGCGGTTCGGGCCCAACCAGCGGGTAAACCAGCGCGGCCCCGTCGAGGGTGGCTTCCGCTCGACCGCGACGCGGCAGAACCTCAACCGCGACTTCGTCAAGGCCGACGCGCCCGAGACGCGGGCGGTGCTCGACCTCGTGGCGCGCCTCGATCCGATGCTGCTGGTCGACCTGCACACGACCGATGGCGCGAAGTTCGAGCACGACATCGCGATCGTCACCGCGCCGGTCGCGCCGCGCGGCGATCAGCTCGACGAGACCGCGGCGGCGCTCGCGACGCAGGTCGCGACGCGGCTCACCGCGCTCGGCCACCTGCCGATGACGTTCTACCCGTCGTTCGTGGTCGACGACGATCCGACGTCGGGGTTCGAGGTCGACGACCCCCCGCCGCGGTTCGGTCACTTCTACATGGCGACGCGCAGCCGGCTCGCGGTGCTCGTCGAGACCCACAGCTGGCGCACGTACCGCGAGCGCACGCGCAGCACGTTCCACGCGCTGCAGGCGATCTTCGAGCTCGCCACGCGCGACGCGACGGCGTGGCGCGCGGTCGAGCGCGACGCCGACGCGGCCGACCGTCGACTCCCCGGGACGATGGTGCCGCTCGCGTGGCGCCCGACGAAGCAGAGCCACCCGATCGACTTTCGCGGCTACGCGTACGCGCGCCAGCCGTCGGAGATCTCGGGTGCGCCGTGGATCGTCTACGACGAGACGACCCCGCAGACCTGGCAGCTCCCGCTGTTCGATCAGCTCGAGCCGAGCGTCACGATCGCGATGCCGAAGGGTGGCTACGTCGTCGACGGGGGCTTCGCGCCGCTGGTCGGCGCGATCCTCGATCGCCACCACCTGCGCTACGTGCGGCTCGGCGACGCGACGGTCCCCCGTACGCTCGAGGTGTTCCGCGCGACCAAGGTGGTGCCGGCCACCGCCTCGTACGAGGGACACGTGCGCGTCACCGTCGAGGGGACGTGGACGGCCGAGGTCCGCGCGCTCGAGCGCGGGGCGCTGTTCGTGCCGATCGATCAGCCCGGCGCGCGGCTGATCGCGCACCTGTTCGAGCCGACGTTGCCCGACGCGCTCGTCCAGTGGGGCCTGTTCGCCACGGTGTTCGAGCGCAAGGAGTACATGGAGGCGTACGTCGCCGAGCAGGTCGCGCGCACGATGCTCGCGGCCGATCCGACGCTGCGCGTGACGTTCGAGGCCGCGCTCGCCGCCGATCCCGCGCTCGCCAAGGATCCCGCCCGGCGGCTCGACTGGTTCTATCGGCGCTCGCCGGCGTGGGACGAGCGCGTGAACCTGCTCCCCGTCTACCGCACCCAGACGACGTTACGTCCGTAGGACGATCTTGCCGAACCCGACGTTGCTGGCCATCCGGGCGTGCGCCTGCGCGGCCTCGGCGAGAGGCAGCACGACGTCGACCACCGGGCGCACGAGGCCGCGCGCGAACAGCGGCACGACGCTCGTCTCGAACGCGCGCATCGCCGCGATCTTCTCCTCGAGCGGCCGCGCCCGCAGGACGGTGCCGAACACGCGCGCGCGCCGGCGCAGGAGCAGCCCGAGATCGAGCTCGGCGCGCACGCCGGCCATCAGCCCGACGAGCACGATGCGGCCGAGCAGCTGGACGCAGCGCAGATCCTCGTCGACGTAGCCGCCGCCGACCAGCTCGAGGATCGCGTGCACGCCGTCCGGATCGGTGCGCTTGACGAGGTCGGCGAACTTGCCGCCGTCGGGGACGATGCCGACGTCGAGCCCGAGGTCCCGCGCGCGCGCGAGCTTGTCGGGCGTGCGCGCGGTGCCCAGCACGCGCAGGCCGAACGCGCGCCCGAGCTGACAGGCGGCGGTCCCGACGCCGCTGCCGACGGCGTGCACGAGCAAGGTCTCTCCCCCGCGCACGTCGGCCTGGCGCATCGCGTCGTGGGCGGTGACGAACGCCTCGGGGATCGCGGCCGCGTCCTCGAACGTCATGCCCTCCGGGATCCGCGCCAGCGCGCGCTCGTGGCTGACGATGGCCTCGGCGTAGCCACCTCCACCGACGAGCCCCATCACGCGATCGCCGATGGCGAACCGCGTCGCGTCGGGGCCGAGCGCGTCGACCTCCCCCGCGACCTCGAGGCCGGGGATGTCGACGGGCTCCCCGGCCGGTGCCGGGTAGGCCCCCATGCGCTGGAGCAGATCCGCGCGATTGACCGCGGTCGCGCGCACTCGCACGCGCACCTCGCCCCGCGCTGGTTCCGGGGTGGGGCGATCGACCACCGCGAGCACGTCGGGGCCGCCAGGTTTGGTGATGACAATTGCGCGCATGGATCCCCGTAGCAGAATGATTATGCTGAAGCCATGCGCGACTTCGCCGTCGTCGGGGTGGTTTTGGGGATCGTCCTTGGAGGCCTGGGCGGGTGTGGTGGCCCGATGCTGCAGAACGTGCCCGCACCCAACCCCGCGGTGGTCGCCGGCGCGGCGGCCGCGATCGCCGGCGCGGCGACGCTGGCCGATCCCGCGGCTGCCGCGAAGCGGCAGGAGGAGAACAAGCCGACCACCGAGAAGCGCCCACAGCACGTGGACCGCAACGTTCCGGCCGACGTGCTCGACCGGCTCGACGACGCGCAGGCCTCCGGCAGCGGGAGCGCCGACGGCCGAGGGCGCTGACTGACGCCGTCGAAGACCGATCGGTTTGAAATCAGAACGGACGAAGGCTTCTCGAACGGCGTGGGCGTGAACGTGGGCGTGGGCGGCGACGGCGACGGCGGCGAGTGACCAAGGTTCGCCTTGCGACTGGGGACGCAAAGGTCGGTTGACGCTGTCCGCCGAGGTCAAGGTCAACGGGTACCGTCGCCGTCGCCGTCGCCGTCGCCGTTCACGACGACGACGACGACGACGACGACGACGACGACGACGACGACGACGACGACGACAACGACGACGACGACGACGACGACGACGACGACGACGACGACGAGTTCAGACCGGTCGGTGTTCTAGAAGTTTGGTGTTTTTTGGTTGTCGTCGACGACGACGTTTGATCTGATCAGCGAATGACGCTGGGCAAGTCCCCGACCACCGAGGACGCGTTCCGCTCTGGCACCGAGTTCTGCCGGGACCGCGTGTCGGAGACCTC
>JAPLLF010001055.1 GCA_026387715.1 Pseudomonadota bacterium | reverse complement strand
CCGGCGCTCGAGCGCGGCGTGCACCGCCCACGGCCCGCCGACGCGGACGGTCGTGTTCGCGCCGAAGCTGCCGACGAAGCCGGCCGCGCGCGACGCCGCGAGCCCACCGGCGAGCGAGTCGCGGCGGTGATCGTAGGACACCGTCGCCTCGCCGCGCTCGCCGAGGTACACGCCCCACGCGAACGTGCCGAGCATCAGCGACGTCACGTCGTGCCGGCCGCGCGCGTACGTGATGCGCTGGGCCCCCAGGCCGGTCGCGAGCTCGGCGAACGTCCCGGCGAGCGCGCCGTCGACGTGGCGCAGGTCGACCCGCCCGCCGATCGTCGCCTCGGCGGTCACGAGCGTGACATCGTCGGCGTCGTCACGCTGGGCGCGCCCGACGACGCGCACGTCGAGGGCGCTGCCGTCGGCGAGCGGGCGCCCACGCGTGGTCCACGACGCCGTCGCGCCGAGCAGGCGCGCGCGCACCGCCAGCTCGCCGAGCCGCGCCTCGCCCTCGGCGTCGAGCAGCGTCGCGGCGTGCAGCGCGACGGGACCCGCCGCCAGCTCGGCGCCGAGCCGCGCATAGCCACGCTCGCGATAGGCATCGTGCTGGTAGGTCGTGCCCACCTCGATCGACCACGGCGGCAGGCCGAGCGGGTGGCCGGGCGCGTCGCTGCCGCCCGCCGCGACCCAGACGTCCGACGCCCAGCCGACCAGCAGCCCGCCGACGCCGGCGAGCAGCAGGGGCACGCCGGGCTCGAGCAGGTAGGGGCTCCCGCCGGTCGCGCCGACGGCGATGCCGCCGGTGGTGATCGCGGCGGTCGAGGCGACCTGGGCGAGGAACAGGCGCTTCGCGGTGCGCTCCTGCCCCGCGACGTAGCTGCCGGCGCCGTGGACGAGGAGGCCCGGAAAGATCGCCGCGGCGACGGCGGCGATGCGCCGGCGCGTCGACAGCTCCTGGGCGGACGCGGTCGAGGTCAGCGCCGTGACCAGCGCGATCGCGACCACCGCGGACCGGGACATCACCGCGACCATAGCAGGGGGTATGGTCCTGCCATGCAGGTTCACGGCGTGACCGTTCCGGGCTTCATGTACGGCACGGCCTGGAAGGAGGACGCGACCGAGTCGCTCGTGCTCGGCGCGCTGCGCGCCGGCTTCCGCGCGCTCGACACCGCGAACCAGCGCAAGCACTACGTCGAGGCCGCGGTCGGGCAGGGGATCGCGCGGGCGGGGATCCCGCGGGACCAGCTGTTCCTGCAGTCGAAGTTCACGTACCGCGCCGGCCAGGACGATCGCCTCCCGTACGACCCGGCCGCGCCGATCGCCGCGCAGGTGGCGCAGTCGTTCGCGAGCTCGCTCGCGCACCTCGGCACCGATCGGCTCGACAGCTTCCTCCTGCACGGCCCGTCGAGCCGTGACGGCCTCGAGGCCGACGATCACGCGGTGTGGTCGGCGATGGAGACGCTCGTCACCGATCGCCGCGTCGCGCTGATCGGCATCAGCAACGTGTCCGCCGCGCAGCTCGAGGCGCTCGTGGCGCACGCGACGATCGCGCCCGCGTTCGTGCAGAACCGCTGCTATGCCCATCGCGGCTGGGATCGCGACGTGCGGCGGATCTGCGCCGCGCACGCGATCACCTACCAGGGGTTCTCGCTGCTCACCGCGAACCGCGACGTCCTCCACGAGCGTGCGGTCACGGCGATCGCGCGGCGGCACGGTCGCACGACCGCGCAGATCGTCTTCCGGTTCGCGCAGCAGCTCGGCATGCTGCCGCTCACCGGCACGTCGAGCGCCGTGCACATGGCGGAGGACCTGGCGGTCGGGGCGTTCACGCTCGACGACGACGAGGTTGCCGTGATCGAGGCCGTCGCGGGTTAGTGGACGATGATGCCGCGCGGCAGCGTGAGGCCACCGGGGCCGGCCGCGCCCGCCTCTTGCTTGCGCTCGGCGAGCTGCAGCGGCGCGAGGTTCACGAGCGCCTCGTCGTCGACGAACGTGCCGCGCTCGGGGACGTCGATCATGCCGGTGGCGATCTCGGGCACGAACATCAGCGCCTTGCCGGCGCCATTGTAGCCGAGCTGCACGAACGCGTCGGGCTGGAACTGCACGCACTTCTTCTCGCAGCAGTGGAACGGCGACAGCACGCGGTAGAAGCCCTCGGGCGGCAGCGGCATCAGGCCCTTGCCGTTCCAGTCCTTGGGCACCGTGGTGCCCTGCGGCGAGAACTTCGCGCGGTTGGTCGTCCAGCTCTCGGGAAAGTAGACGCCGGGACCGGGGTTGCCGTGGTTGTGGAAGTACACGAGCCGGCCGGTCGGGATGTCGCCGATCGCGGCGGTCGTCCGGTAGAGCCCGCAGGGAGGGAGGTTGGTCGGTTCGCTCACGCGGCGAGCTTACCGGTTCTGCATCTTGATGTTGCGGCGCGCGGACGGATGACTCTGGAACACCTGCTTGGCGAGCTTGCCGAGCTCGGGGTGCACGCGGAACTGCGGCGCGACGAACCTGCCCAGGTAGTTAGGATCGAGATCGGCGAGCGCCTCGAGCTCCTTCTTCGCGGCCGCGCGCTGGTTCGCGGCGAACCGGGCGAACACCCGGGCGACCTTGATCTGCAGCTCGATCTGGTCCTTGTCCTTGGCCGGCAGCTCGATCGAATCGAGCAGCGTCATCGCCTCCTTGGGCTTGCCGGTGCGCGCCCACGCCTCGGCGACCATGCTCGCGGCGAGCGCGCGGACCTCTTTGCGCGACGGGTTGTCGAGGTTCATCGTGTCGGCGGCCTTGCGCGCGTCCTGCGTGCGCCCCATGCCGAGGAACAGCTGCACGCGGAGCAACGAGACGTCGTCCTGCATGTTCGCCGGGAACGCCTTGAGCTCGGTGCCGTTGATCAGGTCGAGCGCACCCTTGGGATCGTCGGCGGCCATCAGCTGCGCGCGCGCGAACAGCTTCGCCGGCGACTTGGCGTCCTTGTCGCCGCTGAGCTGGGCGAGCGCGTCGCGGCGCGCATCCGCCGAAGCGGTCGAGCCGTGGAGCAGGCCGACCATGCGGCGCTGCTTCTTGATCTGCGAGTACGCCCACAGGATCACGCCGAGCAGCGCGAGCGTGAGCACGCCGACGATGATCATCAGGACCATCGAGCCGGTCTGGATCGCGAACGCCCACACCAGCGCGGTGATCACGCCGATCCAGATCAGCCGCTTCTTCATGCCGGCCGCGGGGTCGGGCGGGGCGGGAGGTCCAGCCGCTTCGGTCGCTTCGATCGGTGCCGGTTCTGCCTTCTTCGCCACGGGCGCTCTGTACCACAGGTGGCCAGCCTGCCCGACGGCAACTCGAGTTGCCGGCTATCGATTCGATGGCCGAGCATGGCGAATCGGACGTCGAAACGGCCGTGGCGCCGATGGGGCGATCGGCCCGATTCTTGATCGTCACTGGGGTCATGCGACCCAGCCTGTTCGCCGCCGCGCTCGCCCTCGTCGGTTCGTCCCTGATCGCGTGCAACGACGGCACCGAGGCCGACGAGGCCGACGACTACGAGATCGTGCCCGAGGGCAAGGAAGACAGCTTCCGCAGCCCGACGACGGCCGAGTTCACGGCCAAGGCCGACGCGACGGTCACGCTGCCCGAGTCGGCGCGCGCGCTGCCCGAGGCAGAGCGCCTCGCCCAGGCGCAGGAGCTGGTGTCCGCCAAGCTCCTCCAGATCGGCTGGTTCTTGAACCTCTACGTCGCTGACAAGGAGCCCGAGGACGCCAACAAGACGTACGGCGGGTTCCACGCGATGGCGCGCAACTCGTCGGTCAAGTCGCTCGGCATCACGGCGGTGGACGCCGTGACCTACAAGTTCAACTTCGAGGCGACGATCGCGGCGCAGAACAAGTTCCTCTCGCTGCTCCCCGGCACGACCGGCGCGAACGGTCGCCCGATCGAGCTCGCGATGGGCAAGCTCACCAACGCCGAGCTGCTCGCGGGCGGCTGGACCAGCCGGTTCGACGTGCACGCGTGGAACCCCGCCACGGTCGACGCGGCGACCGTCGAGACGCAGCCGATGGTGATCGCGCAGGCGACCCGGTCGGCCAACGCCTACCTCGACTACGGAAAGCTCTACGCCGACGGCAAGCTGCTCGTCGGTGCCCAGTTCGGCTGGGACTACAACGCGGGTCGCTCGGACCTCGCCAACGCCGAGCAGATGTACGACGAGCTGGTCCAGATCGGCTTCCACTCACCGGTCGACGGCTTCGCCAAGCTCACGCTCGACAGCGAGCCGCTGACCCGCGCGGGTCTTTTCAACGGCAAGGTGGTCGAGATCTCCGTCAAGCTCGTCCACCCGGGCATGGTCGCGAGCCCGTCGGCCGACGCGCTCAAGCTGCGCACCGCGCTGCTCGACCTCCTCAAGACCAAGGAGGTCGTGCTGTTCAACGGCCACGCCGGCGTGTCGGGCCGCCTGCTCCCCGCCGACTTCCGGTCGACGAGCGCCGGCAACATCCTGCCGACCGAGTACCCGACGCTGCCCCTCTACGACGGCTACCAGGTGCTCCTCATCGAGGGCTGCCAGACCTACGCGCGGTTCACCGACGGCTTCCGCGCCAACCCGGCGAAGCGCGGGCCCAGCGGCGAGCTCGTGAACATGGACATCGTGACGTCGACCTCCTACACGTGGACGAGCCAGGGCGCCGAGTCGATGGAGGCGATCCTGTGGCCGCTCGTCGGCACGTCGGCGACGAAGAACATCAAGCCGGTGACCTGGGACGACATCCTCGTCGTCATGAACAGCGCGCCCAACGAGACCGCGTTCATGGGCGTCAACGGCATCGACAACGATCCCCACGCGCACCCGTACGGTCGCAGCGACAAGCTCGGCGCGTCGTGCACCTCGTCGACCGCGTGCGGCGGGACCGGCAACCTCTGCATGAAGCAGGCGAACACGACCGCGAAGGTCTGCGGCTCGGTGTGCATCGACGACGCCGGGTGCCCGAGCACCTACAAGTGCAGCAAGGTCGCCGCGTCAGGAACGATCTCGACGAACGCGTGCGTGAAGCGTTAAGCTGTTCCTGAATGAGTAACGGTGTCACGACGTTCGCGAGCTATGCCCTCGCCATCGGCGGCATGATCGCGATGCTCGGCATCGCGATCTCGGCGCTCCAGAGCAACCTGCAGTATCCGCCGGCGAAGTTCATGCTGATGAACTTGCTGCGCACCAACCCCCGGCAGGCCGAGTACGTCTGCGCGCAGATGCCCAAGACGTTCTTCGAGGCGATCGGCGGCGCGATGAAGGCGGTCATCTCGTGCCAGTCGACCGATCCGATGATCGTGCTCGCCGCGAGCAAGCCCGGCTTCGACGGCGGCGTCGCGATGGTCAATGCGTACTGGAACGGGCTGATGCTCAAGACCAAGATGGGCGCCGGCGCGGCCGGGGCGAGCATCGCGCTCGTGATGTCGAACGGCTGGCCGCCGATCCCGGTGATGGTCTGCGCGTTCATCGCGGGCCTCGCCGCGCTCTACCTGCTGTATCGCAAGCACGAGGTCGAGCGCACCC
>JAPLLF010001098.1 GCA_026387715.1 Pseudomonadota bacterium | reverse complement strand
GCTCGGGCTCGGGCTCGGGCAGCGACGTGATCGCGACCGGCAGCGCGGGCAGCGGCAGCGGCAGCGCGGGCACGACCAACGAGCCCGCGGTCGACGGCGCCCCGACGACGGCCGGCACCGCCGCCAACCTGCTCGCCTACTTCCCGACCGGGCACGTCGTGACCGCGCTGATCCGGTTCGATCGGCTGCGCGACACCGAGTGGGCCGCGACGACCGAGCGGCTGTTGCGCCCGATGCCCGACTACCAGGTGCTGTTCGGCACCACCGACGCGAAGATCACCGACAAGCTCGACACCCTGGTGATCTCGTCGCCGACGCCGAAGGACGCGTCGGCGACCACCCTGGTCGCGCACGTGTCGATGGGCCGCGCCGGGCTGCGCGCGTTCCTCGACGCCGCCAACCCGATCGCGTGGGCGAGCGCGACCGGCGGGCTGTACGGCAAGCGCACCGGGCGCACCTACAAGGCCGACAAGCGGGTGTTCCTGTCGCCGTTCCGCGGATGGTTCCTGCTCGGCCAGCCCGCCGACCTCCCGGGGTTGACGACGCCGAAGAAGGGCGACCTCGACACCGTCGAGGCGTCGGTGAAGCTGCCCGCGTGGCTCGCCGGCATCCGCAAGATCGAGGAGGAATCGGGCGGCGACAAGCGGGGGCCCGCGCTCGTGCTGACGCTCGCGTTCGACGGCAAGAAGATCGACCTGCAGGGCAACGACTTCGGGCTCGGCGTCAGCGTCGTGCAGACGCCGACCCGCGTGTCGCTCGCGATGGAGATCGTCAAGCAGGGCTGGGTGATCCGCGGCAACATCAGCTTCAAGACCGACGCCGAGGCCACCGGCTTCCTCGCCTCGATCACGACCGTGAAGGAGCGCATCGCCGATAGCCGCGCGCTCCAGATGGTGGTCGGCAAGCCGATCGTGCACCTGCTCGAGAACCTGTCGTTCCAGCGGACCGGCGCGCGGCTGTCGTACGCGACCTCGCTGTCGATCGCCGACGCGCGCGCCCTGCTCGCCGTGGCTGCGCAGCAGCTCGACGCGTACTTCAAGCCGTAGGCCCCCGCTACCGATGCCGGCTCGCAAGCGCGTCGCGCGCCTGGACGCCGAAGGGATCGCTCGGGAACCGCAGGGCGAGCGCCTCGAGGGTAACGACGGCCTGGTCGACCTGACCGGCGTCGCGATAGCCCTCGGCGAGCCGCCACATGACCTTCGGGATCCCGATCGCCCGCGGGCGCTCGGCGACGAACATCGCCGCGATGGAGAGGTAGCTGGCGGCATCGCCGAGCGCATCGGCCGCGAGCAAGGCGGCGGTGAACGCACCATCCGTGAGCTCGACGCGTGCCAGTCGTGCCGTGGCCGCCTTCATCAGGGTCAGGATGCGGGCGTGATCCTGGGCTCGCGCGAGGTCGAGGATCGTCCGCGAGGCGAGGGTCGACACCTTGCCGACGTCGCGTCGGTCGATCGCCCCCAGGCACTGCTGGTAGCGATCTTCGAGCTGGGTGCGCCGCGACGGGGTGGGCGCGTCCGCCTCGGCGGGCGAGGCGCCACCGCTGGCCGCGTCGCGGCGGGACCACAGCATCCCCACGGCGATCGCGACGAGGCACCCGAACACGAAGCCGCCGAGGTGGGCCTGGTAGGCGATCGAAGAGACCGCATCCTCCTCGTCAACGCCCTCGCCGCGACCGAGGCGCGCGCTCAGCAGCTGATCTGCGAACCACAGGGGCAACGCCAGGTACGCAGGCAACCGAAACGTCCCGGACCGGTACATGAGCCAGTACCAGAACGTGATCTCGGTCCGGTAGCAGCAGACCAGGAACGCGCCCATCGCCGCGGAGATCGCTCCCGACGCGCCGACGAGCACCGTCGGGGCCCCCCGGTACAGCGCGTCGAAGCACAGCGTCGCCGCCGCCGCCGCCGCCAGGTAGAACGCTGGAAACCACCAGCCCCAGCGATCCTCGATCGCCGAGCCGGCCAGCCACAGGAACAGCATGTTGCCGACGAGGTGGATCCAGCCGTCGTGCACGAACGCGGAGGTGATCAGCGAGAGCCCCAGGCCGCTCCCGGTGTAGTAGCCGTGCCGGTAGATCGCGGACGCGGCCGGATCCGGACTGGCCAGGAACGTGGCGTGGATCTGGACGAGGGTGCAGATCGCGATCAGCCCGAGCGTCACCCACGGCTGACGACGGACCGCTTGATCGTGGCCGATCGGGATGATCAACATCGGCGCTCCAGCATCCCTCCAGGATATCGGGCAGGACCTCGTCGTGGTGACAAACCCCACGCGATCGTACGCGGCCGCCCTCGCGCACCTTCCCGGCGAGGGTGACGCGAACGTGGCAGTATCGCTGGACGATGCGCATGCGTGCCGGGCTCGTCGCGATCGCCGCCACCGTCGCGTGCCATCCGCCCACGCCGGGGCGGCCGCTCGCGCGCCCCGGCGCGACCGGCATGGACACGCTGACCGACGACGGCGCCGGGGCGCTCGCCCGGCTCTCGATCGGCTGGCGGCGCGACGAGCACGACGACGTCGACGACCACGCGACCGTCGACGACCGCTACGTCGATCCGGCGAGCGTCGGCGGCGATCCGTACGGCGGTCGGGCGTACGCCGCCTGGCGCGCGCCGAGCTACACGAACGCGCCGAGTCGGCTGTCGACGTACGTCGTCGCCTCCAACCTCAAGGGCGTGGTCGAGGGGCGGATCACGTGGCAAGGCGCCGCGCCGATGAAGCTGCCGACGCCGTGCGGCCTCGTCGACAATCCGTCGTTGCACGTCGACGCGGCGCGCGGGCTCGCGGGCACGCTCGTCTACATCGAGAAGGTCACCACCGGACGGCTCGCGAGCTCGGCTTCGCTCGGCAGGCCGGCCGTGGTGGGCGGCGAGCTCTTCAAGCGTGGCTGCGCGCTGGTGCCGACCGCACAGATCGCGGCGCCCGGACCGATCCGCCTCGCGATCCACGCCGACACCTCCGCGACGTTGCACGTCGTCCCGCCCATCCACGTCGGGACGATCGGAGGCGCGGGCACGATCGGCGGCACGATCCTGCCGTCGGACCTCACGCTCCAGGACGCCGCCCGCGGCGCGGTGTCGCTCGCGAGCGGCGTCACGCGGATCGAAGGGGTGGGCCTCGTGCCCGCGTGGGTCATGGTGCTCGACACCGCCTACTTCGCGATCACCGACGACGCCGGGCGGTTCCGCATCGACGAGCTCGCCGCGGGTACCTACGGCCTCACGATCTGGCACGCGCCGATCGTCACCGCGACCGGCACGACGCTGGCGTTCGACGCGCCGATCGTCGCGCATCGCACGATCGTCGTGGCCGACGGGCGACCGGCGCGCGTGGACGTCGCGCTCGGCCGCTGACCTGCGCGCGGTGGCCGCCGCGATCGAGCGGCTCGAGGCGAGAGCTGGCGACGGCGAGGGAGGAGGATCGCCGCGAACGTGGGTGGAGCTCACGCTGCCAGCTCCCGGCCCGAGCCGCCCGATCGGCGGGCTGGCGAGAAGACGGGCTCGCGAGCTCGCCCTACCGACGCGCCAGCGTCGTGTCCCCCTTGATGTCGAGGAAGGGCTCGAGCCGCTTGAACGTCTTGTAGCCGAAACCCTTCACGCGACGGAGATCCGCCGGCCGCTTGAAGCCGCCGTTCTTCTTGCGCCACGCGACGATCCGATCGGCCTTCGACGGCCCGACGGTCGGCAACAGCAGGAGCTGCGCCTCGGTCGCCGTGTTGAGGTTGAGCTTGCCGACCAGCTCGCTGGTCGTCGGCTTCTTCGGCGGCGGCGCGGGCTCCTCCGGTGGCGTCGGGGTCGGGATCGGCGTGACGACGGGACCGCTCGCGGGTGGGGTCGCGCGCGCGACGCCCCACGAGCCGCCCATCGACGCGACGATCGCGAGCGCCGCGGCGATCGGGGCGAGCACGCGCGCGAGTCGTTGACGAGGTGTGGTCATGGCACGGCTCCTTCAGAACGGGACCGTATCCGTGGACGTCGCCGGGGGGCGCGCCCCGCCGAACGACGCGCGCTGGCCCCCCTCGTTGGCGCCGGACCGGCGGTCCTCCTCGTCGAAGTCGCGCAGCTGGAGCTTGCCGTTCACCGGCAGCACGTCGAGGTGGATGTTGATCGAGTCGTCCTTGTTGGTGAACGCGGTCCCCGAGCGCACCCAGTACGTCTTGTGGTCGCGCTCGACGGGGGTCAGCACCTTGAACATCTTCTTCGTCATGATCGGTCTCGCTTTCCGACGCGGTTCGCGTCGACGATTCCCGAAGCAAGCGATGCGCCAGGCGCAACTCCGCGATGTCTCGACGCGCCACGCCGGATTCGTCCGCCGACCGGACAGCACCGTCCGCGCGATGGCCACCGCCGGACATCCGGTAGAGTCGCGCGATGCCCCCGACGACCGCCGATCTCGGAACCGACGCGAAGCAGATCTGCCAGACGCTGCTGCGCACGGACACGACGAACCCGCCCGGCAACGAGCGCGCGTGCGCCGAGTACCTCGCCGGGCTGCTCGCGCAGGTCGGCTACGAGCCGACGCTCCTCGAGGCGCGCCCCGCGCGGACCAACCTGGTCGTGCTGCATCGCGGCACGGGCAAGCAGCCGCCGCTGCTCCTCACCGCGCACCTCGACGTCGTCGAGGCCGATCCCACCAAGTGGCGGCGACCGCCGTTCTCCGGCGACGAGTTCGAGGGGTGCCTGTGGGGGCGCGGCGCGATCGACATGAAGAACATGGCGGCGATGTGCACCGCGATCATGTTGAAGCTCGCGCGCGACGGCGTGCGGCTCGAGCGCGACGTGATCTTCGCCGCGGTCGCCGACGAGGAGGCGGGCTGCGATCTCGGCTCGCGGTTCCTCGTCGAGGAGCACCGCGCGCTCGTCGAGGCGGAGTACGCGATCGGCGAGTCGGGTGGCTTCTCGCTCCACCTCGGCAACACGACGTTCTACCCGGTGCAGGTCGCCGAGACGGGCTTCTGCTGGGTGCGCGCGCGCATCGCCGGCGAGCCCGGCCACGGCTCGATGCCGCGCGCCGACAGCGTGATCACCAAGCTCGGCGAGGCGCTCGCCAGGCTCGGCAACGCCGCGCTCCCGCAGCACCCGACGTCGTACGTCACCGAGTTCCTCGACGCCATCCGCGCGCGCCAGCCGGCGCTCGTCCAGCCGCTCGTCCGGCTGCTCGCGCGCCCGCAGCTGCTCGGCCGCATCGCGCGGCTCGTCCCCGGCGTGTCGGTCGCGCGCAGCTTCTCGGCGCTGCTCGGCAACACCGCGGCCGCGACGGTCGTGCGCGCGGGCAGCAAGACCAACGTGATCCCGGGGCTCGCGGAGTTCGAGATCGACGGCCGCACGCTGCCCGGGCAGACCGACCAGGACTTCCTGCGCGAGCTCGCCGCCGTGCTCGGCCCCGACGTCGAGCTCGAGATCATCAAGTCGGCGCCGCCGACGATGACCGAGCCGATCGCCTCGCCGCTGTTCGACATCATCCAGCGCCAGGTCCTCGCGCGCGAGCCCGACGCCGTCGTGGTGCCGTACATGATCCCGGGCTTCACCGACGCGAAGTACTTCTCGCAGATGGGCGCCCGCTGGTACGGGTTCTCGCCGGTGAAGATCGAGAAGGACGCGGGCATCAAGTTCGCCGACATGTTCCACGGCCACGACGAGCGCGTGCCGGTCGCCGGGCTCGTGTGGGGCACCGAGGTGCTCGACGCCGTCGTCCGCGAGATCGCGTCGTAGCGAGCTCGGCCGACGGCCCTACATGCAGCAGCCGTCGTCGGCGCCGCAGCCCCAGTCGGGCCCTTCCTCGAACTTCGCGCACGCGTTCGTCGCGACCTTGGGGCTGCAGTGTCCCCCCGCCTGCGTGCACTTGTTGGCGGCCGGCGTCGCGGCCGGCGCGGTCGCCGGGGTCGCCGCCGGGGTCGCCGCCGGGGTCGCCGCTGGCGTGGTGGGCGGCTTGGCGCAGGCGGTGGTCAGGAGCGTGAACGCGAGCAGGGTCTTCATCGAGCAGGCGTAACGCGTGCCTCCCCTCGGTTCAAGTGAACGAGTGTGAAGCCACCGACCCCGCCAGCGTCGCTCGTGGCGCAGATCGACGCGGAGAACGCGGCACCGGCGGCTAACCAAACC